>CAURTM010000043.1:0-12869 GCA_963527735.1 uncultured Streptococcus sp. | reverse complement strand
GAGCGACTGGCTCAGTAGGTTTTGCCTCTTCCTTAGCTACAGCTGGTTTAGCTGGTTCAGATTTCTCGGCTTTCTTTTCTGCACTTGCTTTTGGGGCTGCAGGTTTTGCCTCTTCCTTAGCTATAGCTGGTCTAGCTGGCTCAGATTTTTCGGCTTTCTTTTCTGCACTTGCTTTTGGTGTTGCAGGTTTTGCTTCTGCTTTCGGAGCAGCTGCAGGCTTAAAGCTGGCAGCGATTTTTGCAGCGACAGCTTCTTCCACACTTGATGAGTGGCTTTTCACATCCAAGCCCAACTCTTTTGCACGCGCTACAACTTCTTTACTTTCTTTTCCAAGTTCTTTTGCGATTTCGTACAATCTTTTCTTAGACAAATCATGTCCTCCTCTTCTATTCCATAAGAGACCTCATTTTCTTTGTAAATCCAGCATCTGTCACAGCCAAAACCTTTCTCGATTTTCCGACTGCTATGCTTAATTCCAGTGTTGAAAACACGGTTACAATTTCTACTTGATAATAATGACTTTTATCTTGAATCTTCTTGGTCAGATTGGGTCCAGCATCATGGGCTAGAAAGACCAACTTGGCCTTGCCGTCTTGAATGGCCTTGACCACCAATTCTTCACCCGATATAATCCGCCCTGCTCGCTGAGCAAGTCCCAAGAGATTGCTTATCTTTTGCTTATTCAAGTCCTAACTCTCTTCTTTTCACTTTGTGATCCACATAAGCGATCAACTCGTCATAAAAGCTTTCATCCACTTCCATGCTAAAGCTACGGTTAAAGACCTTCTTCTTTTTCGCCTCTAGGGCTTCTGCATTGTCTAGCTTGATATAAGCGCCGCGGCCGTTAGCCTTGCCTGTCGGATCGATAAAGACTTGTCCTTCCTTGTTTTTGACAATGCGGAGCAAATCACGCTTATCAATCACTTCATTGGACACAACAGACTTGCGCAAAGGGATTTTTCTCGTTTTCATATTCCCCCCTAGCAGCTTTTATTCTTCTACAGTTTCGTTTTCTGCTTCCAAACCTACTGAAGCAGTTTCTTCCATAGCTTCAAATTCACTAGCAGACTTGATATCGATACGGTAACCAGTCAAGTGAGCTGCCAAACGAACGTTTTGCCCACGACGACCGATGGCAAGAGAAAGCTTGTTATCAGGAACAACCACCAAGGCACGTTTGCTGTCGTTTTCATCAAAGATAACTTGGTCAACCTCAGCAGGAGCAATGGCATTGTAAATAAATTCAGCTGGATCTGCTACCCACTCGATAACGTCGATATTTTCTTCGATTGGTACCATACGGTCGCTCTTAGCATCGTAGCGAGCTGGGTGGAACTTGCTAGTAATCTTCTTGATATTAGCTCCACCGCGTCCAACGATTGTTCCGATAGCATCCACGTTTGGATTGTGACTGCGAACTGCAACCTTCGTACGGTCACCAGCTTCACGAGCCACGCTCATGATTTCAACAGTTCCATCATAAACTTCTGGAATTTCTTGCTCCATCAAACGTTTGATCATTTCTGGATGGCTACGGCTAACAAAGACGTTGACACCGCGAGGGTTGTCTTCAACCTTGTAGACATAGACTTCGATACGATCATGAGAAGCAAAAACTTCACCAGGAATTTGGTCTTGTTTTGACAATTGGGCTTCGATGCTGCCAAGGTTGACATAGATAAAGCGGTTGTCAAAGCGTTCTACTGTACCAGACATGATTTCTTGTTCATGTTCTTTGTAAGTATTGTAAGTGATGGCACGTGTTTGCTTGCGCATTTTTTCCATGATGGTTTGTTTGGCAGATTGAGCTGCTACACGACCAAACTCAGCAGGTGCCTCTTCAAACTTGATTTTATCACCAAGTTCATAGGCTGAATTAATGGCAAGAGCATCTTTCAAGCTGATTTCCAAACGGCTATCAAATACTTCATCAACCACTTCACGGACAGTATAAACTGTAAAGTCACCTGTTTTTTCGTTGAAGTCAATAGCTACGCTGTCTGATTGACCATAGCGTCTGCGATAAGCGGAACGAAGCGACTCTACTACTGCGTCGATGATATCTTCTTTTTTGATTCCCTTGTCTTCTTCCAAAATGCGGAAGGCCTCTAGCATTTCTTTACTCATGTTTTCTTCACTTTTGATTCCTCAAAAGCTATCCTTTCTTTTTCTATAATTTAACTGCTAAACGTGCTTTTGATACTAAACTGTATGGAATTTGGACAGTTTTCTTACGCGTCTTGTCCATATATTCCATAGTCAACTCGTCCTCTTCGAAGGCCAACAAGGTTCCTTCAAAGACCTTTTGCTTATCGATGGCTTGGTAGAGCCCGACATGGATGTATTTCCCAACCGCTCCAGCGACGGCATCCTTGGTTTTCAAAGGACGTTCCAAGCCTGGACTGGTGATTTCTAGGAAATATTGTTCTGGGAAGGGATCTGGCTTGATGGTGTCTAGGACAGGACTGATTATTTCTGTCAAGTCTGCCGTATCGTTCAAGGTAATTCCTTCAGGTTTATCTACAAAAATACTGAGAATCATGTCACTGCCAATCTTTCCATACTCGATATCCACGAGTTCGAAAGGCGCTTCTATGACAGGTTCTACAACTTCTCTGACTAATTCTACGATTGTTGCGATTGCGTCCACCTCCTCATAAGCAAGAGGCGAAGATATTTCCCCGCCTCTCTTTTCATATTCTTACTCTTAGTATAGCACGTTTGCCAACTTATGTAAAGCAAAAGCACTTATACAGCCTGATTTTAGGCTATTTCTTAAAATTCTGCCTCAACTCGGTAGATAACTTGCCCCTTGTTGGAGAATTTTTGCTCGTATTCTGTCATGACATTGCCTTCAAAATCACTGGCATGTAAATCAAGCCAGACACCATTGAGCTTCATGCCATACTGAGAAAAACTCACTAGACTGTACTCAAACAAGCCACGGTTGTCCGTCTTGAAATGAATTTCTCCATTTTCAGGTAAGATACGCTTGAAGGTATCCAAGAAGGTCTTGTAGGTCAAACGACGCTTTTCATGGCGTTTTTTCGGCCAAGGATCTGAAAAGTTCAGATACAAACGATCAATCTCACCATCTTCAAAGTAGTCAGTCAAGTCAGAACCATCTACCCACAAGAGCTTGATGTTAGGTACTCCAACTTCAAGCACCTTGTCCAAAGCGTAGCTCAAAACAGACTTTTGAATATCAATCCCGATATAGTTGATGTCAGGGTTTTGCTTGGCCATACCTGAAACAAAGGCACCCTTTCCACTTCCAACTTCCACATGAATGGGATTATCATTGCCAAACAAGTCCCGCCATTTCCCCTTGGCTTCCAAGGGATTGAGGACCACATACTGGGGATTTGCCTCTAGTAATTCTGTCGCCCCTTTACGATTTCTAACTCTCATCTTCTCTTTCCATACTTGTCCCGGAAGAGACGTAGTCCCTGAATCTCCCGATTGACATTTTCTAAATCTTGGTTCATATAATACTTGGAAATCTGGCTCAAATAAGACAGTTGACCGTACCAATACAATTTATTTAATACCGTTTGATTGTACTTGTATCCGTAGTAGGTCAACCATTCCTTCCACTGATGTTCTGGAATATAATGGCAGAGCATATGGGCCACATCAAACATGCGGTCGGTCAAGCGAACCGAATCCCAATCTACCAAATAAATCAAGCCACTATCTGTCTCAATCCAATTACTATGTCGTACATCTCCATGGACAATGGTCGCATAGTCCTCTCTAAATCCTGGAATAGTCTGACGTAAATCAGCCATCACTTCACTGATAAAATGATTTTTACGCAAAGCATCTGGAGCCGTTTCCTGCCAAGACTGTAGTAAATCTACAGGTGTTTCCATGGCATATCCCAAACGACTCAACTGTGTCATCAAAGGACGTGAGCGATGAAGACGGGTTAAAATATTGACGATTTGTTTACGATTCATATCATAGGGGGTCAATATCTTGCCTGTCAACCATTCTTGAGCACACATATCACGCCCATCTGCCAAACGGCGACTCCATAATAATTGTGGAGCAATTTGTTCTCTAGCTAGACCAGGTAGGATTGGAGAGGTGTTCATTTTTACAAAGATGCGCTTCCCATCAGGATAGCTACCCATATAAGCCTTGCCACTTTTCCCAGGTATGGGAGTCAGTGTTAGCTCATTATCACCCAAATCCATTTCTTTCCTCCGTATAAAGTTTCCTTACTATTCTACTAGTTTTTGGCCTATTCGTCAACCGCTCCACACCCGATTCTCAAAGAAAAGCCTCTGGGGTGGTTTGGGTTATCATTATAGAAAGAAAAAGGTAAGCACCATCTTCTGCTTACCTTTTCATGATTTTTATAAATAATATAAGAGTGGCCAAGCATTATAAAACATGTGAACTAGAGTAGAAACCCATAGGTTTTGGCTCTTTTTATAAGCAAAGCCCAGTAACAAGCCCCCAAGTAGATAAAAAATAAACGAAGGGACATTAGAAGGTCCATGCATGAAAGAAAAGAGAGAGGAAGTTAGCACAAGCCCTAACCAAGAGTTGTCAAAAACCGCACCTTGAAGAAGTCCTCTGAAAATGAGTTCCTCCTGGATGGGTCCAAAAACTGAGGAAGTCAAAATCAAAGACAGAGAAATTCCTCTGCTGACTTCCGCCAAGTGTTGAACCCCTGCGCCAGAAGAAATAGCGAAGAAATGAATATAAACCAGCGTCTCAAGCACACTTAGAAGAAAGATTGCAATGAAAAGCAAAAGTTGTTTCTTGCTTAACATCCCAAAAGAAATCATATCAAACTTCCTAGCATAAGCAACACTCAGCGAGGTTACTAGAAGACTTACAATAATCAATTCAGATTCATTTTGAAAAAAATCCCCATGGTTAATCGTATAAGGAACTGTAATGACGATTAGTAGTACTAAAAATCCAAAGCACAAGGCATGAAATTTATCAAAAAACTCCATAAAACTATCCTCCCCACCAAACTTCCCTACAAGTCATCCTTTAGCTCTAGCCTTTCCAAAACAAACCATTTTAGTAACCAAAATCCGACCACATAACCAGCCCCTAAGAATATAGCCATTAAAGCTAGCATGGGATTTAGGAAATAAAAGACCACAACAAATACAAAGGTTAGCACAAAAACATTAAAGGCAATGGTGTCAGAAGCCAAGACTAGAATATAGGGTGTCAACCAGTCTAAGGTTTTGGAATCTAGGAAAAATAAGTGTTTATACATGATAATCTCCTCTATGGCTGAAAAGCAAGCCTTTTGTTTTTTTACCCCAAGACCCTACGTAGAAAAGTGAGCAAAAATGGTAAGTTTGCGATGATATTATTAACAATATGAATCGAATAAGAAGGATAGATACTCTTCGTATAACGTGTTAGACAGGCAAATAGACAGCCCACTGCCGTATAGACAAAAATATCTGCGAGACTTGGCAAGCTAGAAAAGTGGGGCAAGGCAAATAAGAATGACGGAAAGAGAAGATCCAGCCCCCACCTCGAATTCTTAAAGAAGGCATGTTGAAGCAATCCCCTACATACCAATTCTTCCATCAGAGGTCCTAGCACGATTAAGGTTAGGTAAACACCAAACTCCGCAAAATTTGTCTCACTATAGGCAATAAACAAATTCCACCCTTCATTGGTTCCCTGAACGTGTTTAGCTGTCAGATAGTTAAAGCATATCAGCACAACAGCGGCTAACACCGTCAGGACGGAATAGCTCAACCACTTTTTCCTAGGGATGCGAAAGAGATAAGCATGGCCCGACCTGACCAAAATCCAAATCATCAAGCAGATAAAGAGAAGGCTGATGATGTTTCGAATCCAGATAATATTTCCTACCCAAGACGAGAACTCCCAATAATTGCTCCAAAATTGGGTCGTCCAAGACAGTCCGAAAAACAGAAACAAATAAGAAAGAATTGCACTCGTTTTGAAAAGAATAGCGTGTTTTTTCATAGAACTCCTCCTACTATCTACAAGACAACGACTAGCCTAGTACCTCCCCTTGCCAGACCATAGGTTAGTCCCATATAAAACAAGCTACTTTTTATAATACTTCAAGCCCCACATGAGCAGAAGCATGATAAGCAAGCAAAGAATAGCCCCAATGTAGGCAATTAATTGCTGATAGAATTCCCCTGCTGTGATACCTCTATACAAACAAATAATAGACATAAAACCTGTCAAGCCGATATACATGAGTTGATTGGTTCTAGGACTAACCAAATCATCATTTACTTATATTTAAGAGTATCTCTTTTATGTTAGTGTATGTTAACACTAAAAAACAAGTTAGGCCAATAATATTTAAAATGAATAATAACGGGGTTAAATCTCTAAAAAAATTATCCACTGACACTACAAGAAATACTATATATATTATAGTCGAAACTATCTTTTTCTTATCCATAATTATTTACTCCTTTCCTAGCAAATCCATCTTATCAATCAAGAGCCATTTTTAACAGAATGTAGCAGCACCCTTTGCAACTTTAACAATTTCAGTATAGCACTATTTGTTAAAGTTTTTCATCCAAATCTTGAATTGTCATCGAGACATCTTGAATTGCAAAAACTTCATTAGCCCCTACTTTTTATAATACTTCAAACCCCAAATGAGCAGAAGCATGATAAGCAAGCAGAGAATAGCGCCAATATAGGCAATTAATTGTTGATAAAATTCTCCTGCTGTGATACCTCTATACAAACAGATAATAGACATAAATCCTGTCAAGCCGATATACATGAGTTGATTGGTTCTAGGACTAACCAAATCATCATCTTCAAACTCTCTTATCCTCATCTCCCTAGTGAGGTAAACAGTAACCAAAATGGAAGCTAAGTTAATAACCACTAAGAGAAATTGGAAAACTAAGGAAAAATTTAAAAACTGACGTGATAGAAATAGATAAGTAGAGACAAGCAAGGGCAACTGACCTAGGAACAATCTCGCAAGGAAGATGTTCCGTTTTTTAGCAAGAAAAGTTTTCATTTCTTTGCTCCTTTCTTTTTAGTTAAAGCAAAATAGATCACAACCGCAATCACATAGGCTATGGTATAAAATAGATGATACCAAATACTCTCCCTAAGCGGATAAAGAAGGATAGACATAATCAGATATAGAACGAAAATAATCAGTATTTTTTTCTTCATAAAATTTCCTCCTAAATGTATGCTTTATCTTAGTTTAGCCACAACCTTTACACTGCTAGTATAGCACTCATTTTGACCTTGGATCACTCACATCATAAATGGTCATCAAAACATCTTGAATTGTAAAAAATTTAAAAAGCAAGCATGAAAAACATACTTGACATTTACACCATATTGATACCAACTTAATTTGTAGATTTTTTATCCTGCTATCACATATCATTTTGACAGGCGAAACAATATTAAAGAAACTCCACTGTAGATTAAACTAGCGATAAAAAATCTTTTTATCTAATTAGATCTATCTTTATTCTTCTTTGGAGATTTTAAAAATTTTTCCCTAATTAAAGAAGTAATAAAAGAAACAAACATACTAACAACAAAAGCAATAAGAAAACTTTTGAAATCCATAATTACCTCCAAGTACAGCTCCTCTACATACAAGCTCAAGCCTTTAAGCAACCATAATAGCCAATTGTAACATTGTTTTTGCATTCACGAGGAATACCTCTTTTTACTTTCGTCCTATTACAACCTTAATAAGGTTAGTATACTACTATTTTTTAAAACTTTCCATCCAAATCATAAATGGTCATCAAAACATCTTGAATTGTAAAAAATTAAAAAAGCAAGCATGAAAAACATACTTGCCCTAGGGGAATTTAACAACGTAAAGACCTAACTATTCACCCTTACTTCCGTCTGTTCTGATAGATTCTCATGATTGCAACAAGGATACAGGCTGTCCCCCCTGCCAAAACCAGAAGGGTAATGATAATGTTAAGGATTTCAGGCGTCCTCTCTATTCTGTTGACAAGACGGACTAAAGACAATACTGTCAATAAGAGTAAAGCTACTGACCCTGTCCGAATTAAAGAAGCCATTCGGTTCTCAACCGCATATAAAAAGGATGGTAACATAACACAGGCTATAGCAATCACAAACAGATTGCTCCCTGTTTCTTCTCCCTTGTTCACCACGGAAATCATGAGAAGATTCGATGCTATAATCAATGTAGAACAGATGATAAAAAAGGATTTCTTATTCATATAGGATACCTTCCATACTATAGTATTTTAATTGATGACTACAGGCAGTACTTCTTTCCACAAATCTTCTAATCATCAACTGACATCAAGTGAATCGTTAAAATCTGACGAAAAACTTGATTTTGGCAGGTGGTATTGAGACTGGTATTGGGATGGCTTTCCACAATTTTCATGACGGTATAGAGACCAACTCCTCTCTCCTCCCCTTTAGAACTGGCTCCAAAGGAGAAAATCTCAGAAATGTCTATACCCTCTTCTTTAATGGAATTTTCAATGATAAAGGTCTCCTGTGCTCCATTTTTTAAAAAAGCAATTGAAACATGAGGTTGACTGGCCTCTGCACTGGCTTCAATAGCATTGTCACAAAGGATAGACACAATAGTCAGAAAATCAAGCAGGCTCATCCCCTCTACCTGAATCTCCTCAGGAACTTCGACATTAAAGACAATGTTCTTATCTCTAGCTTTTAGAAATTTCCCTGCTAGGAGACTTTTGAGGGCTTTATCACGAATATTCACCAATCGACCAAGGTCATATTTATTGTCCTGCAATTTTTCACTAGAATCCTTTAAGACCGAGTCGTAGACCTCTTTTATCTGCTCCATATCCTCCTCTTCAATGCCCAGACGTAAGCTGGTTAAGAGGTTGGTGTAGTCATGGCGAAAACTCCGTACTTCCTTGTAAAGTTCCTCTATATGCCGACTATAGCGTTCCATATCTCTGTAGCGCAAGGCCTTCTCTTGGTCCAATCTCTCATGAAGTTTGTCCTTCAAATAGGTATCTAGCTTCTTGACAATCCCCATAAAAAAGAGTAGGTAAAACACTAGAATAAAATGGCGAACAGTCTTTGATTGGATAACTTGTTCATATTCAAAGAAAGACAAAGTTTCCATGACTAGAAAGTAAGCCCCCATTATCCAGTTAATCGTAGTCAGGGATTTTTGAAAATCTTTATCTATACTCTCCCTTCTCAAGCTAGTGAAATCATAGTCCAACCATTTCAAAAAGACTAATACTATGGAGCAAACGAATATCATAATCAACAAAAAGACAAGATTTCCATCTCCATCTACAATCCCTTTCCCAAAAAACGGAAACACAAAATAGGAGAGACTTCTGTAAAAGATATCCATCAATACAATTGGAAAGAGACCATAAAAGAAAAGGAGTCTTTTAGAAAGCCCTCTTAACAATAAGAAAGACAAGCTGAGGCCGAACAAGGGTTCTATAAAGTATGACAGATAGTCAGTCAAGACTAAATAATTAAAAGTTGTAACAATTGCTGCTAGAAGAAATTTTAGAAGAAAGGCCTTAAAAATTCTATCGAAAGTGAGACTAATTCCATCTACCTTAAAGAACATGATAATTTCTAGCCCAATAATAGCTAGTGAATACAATATCATCCAAAAAATATACATAAATTCTCCTCACCTAGTGCAAGTTATTAATAGCCTCAGACACTTCCCTGACCTTATAACGCGCTATCATACAGTTTCCACCATTGGGAAAGAAAAGGAGTTTTTCTTTCTTATCCAAACGAACTACATTGGCAGGATTGATGAGAAAAGAGCGGTGGCACTGCAAGAGACGGGGTTCCTGCTTGAAAACCTCCTCTAAACTCGCTGTAAATTCCAGCCTGTCTGTCTTGGTATAGAGAATAACACGATGGGCTCTGGGCGACGTTTCGAGATAGTAAACCTCTTTAAAAGGATACTGGAATTGGGCAAATTTTGATTTAAAGTAAAAGCAATCTTCCGCCAGACTTTTACTGTCTTGACTATTGGCATAGAGGAGGGCTGTCTCGATCCGAGATTCAAACTCCTCTGCCGAAAGGGCCTTATCAATGTAGTCCAAAGCAGACACTTGGTAGCGAAAGGACAGGGGCATAAACTCCGAGTGAGTCGTCACAAAGACAATCAGGGCATAGGGGTCTCGATCCCGAATCTTTCTAGCCACTTCCAGCCCCTTCATCTCCTCATTTCGAATCTCAATATCCAAAAAGAATAGCTGATGCGCCCCCTTCTCATGCACCTCTGCCAGCAGTTGGTCTGGCTTACCAAAAACTTCAAAAGAACTGGGAGTGATATGATGTTCCTTCAAGAGTTTCTCAATCGTCGTTTCAATCCTAGTCTGTTGGGAAAAATCATCTTCTAAAACAAATATTCTCATCTTTTTACTCTCCTTGTTTCAATTTCTTCCTAAAAAGAGAATAGCAAAAATACTATGATACAAGCCCACCAAATCCTAAACAAACCTTCAACGCTCCTGAAAGGTAGCTTGTTCCTCAAATAAGCATGATAATCTTACAACTATTTTATCATAAAATCTTAACAGTACCATTCAGGAAATTTCAAGGACAATTAAAGATTTGATGGTGAAAAAGGAGATAAAAGTGATAAACTGACAGTATCAAAACACAGTTGCTAGAAACAAGACTAGCACCCAGATTAAAGGAGGAATTCTCATGACAGATACAGACCCTATCAAAAGAGCTCAGACTTTGATTACTGACTTAAACAAAGCCTATCAAGCATGCAAACAGGCAACCGCTGACGACGTCCGCTTTCAGGAGCAATTAAACTCTATTCTTGGCTTTCTAGCCAAGGCTGAGACAGTGGATAATCGAGTCTTGATTGAACTGGAAAAATTTTACCAGACTTCCAGTCTTCTCATGGGACTCAGCGCTCTTGATCCAGATGCTCCTACTCGCGCCGCTTGGCGGGCCTATGACCGCTTCCACTTTGACCAAGTCAAGACCAAGTTGAGTCTCTACGGACCAACCATTATCTTGTAGAAAATAAAAGAAGTTGAGACAAACTGAACTCAACTTCTTTTTTAGTGTCATATAGGCAATGTTAGTCCTGCATCTGACGTTTTACCTGATAAGGTAAGTACAAGACTAGTAAAACCAAACCAGCTCCCAGTAAGGCTAGAAGGGCTAGTTTTTCTTGGAAGGTCACAAGGCCGACAACTAATTCCACAAGTAAAACAAAACTGGTCAATCCTCGGACTACCGCCTGCAAGCCTTTTTCCTTTTGCCCCTTGTCCAGTGGAAAGAGTTGGGTCAAATACTGGTAGTCAAAGGCATGATAGAGGGCCAGCAACTGGAAGAGCAAGAGGTAGTTAAAGAGAACCACCACTGCTGTCGCAATCCAAGCTTGCTCGATAAAGACCTGCGCCAGCAAAGAAAGCAAGAGCAGACGGAGACTGAGGGCAAAGAGGTCTCCATTTCGCAGATAAGAACGCAGATAGAGATTTTGCCAAATCTTTCCAGGCACCTTCTGAACAGCCTTTAGGATAAAGTCCAGATAGGCACGACGCTTGACGCTGTTTGAAATTCCCTTGACCTGCGTAAAGAGGGCAAAGAAACGAAGCAAGACTTGCTTGCGTTTGCTTTCTTGAGAAATAACATAGTCCCAGTCCAGTCCAGTTTCAGTGAAAAATTTGCTGGCCTTTTGACGAAAGAGGAAATATTTACCTACTCCCAATAAAAGCACATAGACCAGAAAAACTGGCAAGCCATAACCCATGGCTAAAAATAAGGGCGCAAATAACAGCAAGAAAAGGGTCTGGACAAAGAGCCAAAAGACTAGGGAAATGCCAGTTTGACGCTTGAGATGGAGTTTGATTTCCTCTTCTCCAACCAAGAGAAAGAGCTTGTCTGGAGCCTCCATATAAGTGGCAATTCCTCCCCAAAGCAAAAGTAAAACAGACGTAATTCCTATAAATAAAAGGATAGGCCAATGATTTTCAGGAAAATGTTGTAAGAGTTGACTGTATTGGTAGGCTAGAAAGCCCAGCAGAACAAGCAGGAACAAGACAAAGTGGTCATTGAGAACATAGCGCAGATAACCAAGACACTCCTTACGAAAAGCCTGCTTTCTCTTTAAAAACAAGTCTTTCATAGCTCCTCCTCTTTGGTCAGAGCCAAGTAAATATCATTCAAACTAGCCTCAGGCATATCAAAGGCTTCGCGCAGTTGCAGGAGATTCCCCTTGGCACGCACCTCTCCCTTGTGAAGAATGACAAAGGCATCACACATCTTCTCCGCCGAATCCAGCACGTGGGTACTCATGAGAATAGACTTGCCCTTTTGCTTTTCCACTTCCAAAAGCTGAATCAAGTCTGCAATAGCCAGCGGATCAAGACCAAGGAAAGGCTCATCCACGATGAAAAGACTCGGATCTACCACAAAAGCACAGATAATCATGACCTTCTGCTTCATCCCTTTTGAAAAATGAACAGGAAACCAGTCCAATTTCTGGTTCAGACGGAACATTTTTAACAAAGGTTCCACTCGATCAAAAGCCACTTTCTGCTCAATACCATAAGCCATAGCAACCGTTTCGATATGCTCTCTGAGAGTCAATTCCTCATACAGGCTAGGCGTTTCTGGAATGTAGCCAATTTGCTTGCGGTAGCTAGTCGCATCTTCTTGCAGGGTCAAGCCATTGATATTGATGGAGCCACTATAAGGTGTCAACAGACCAATAATCTCATTGATTGTCGTCGATTTACCAGCACCATTGAGACCAATCAGACCGACCAGCTGCCCACTTTCAACGGTAAAAGACACATCTTTCAAAACAGGGACATGGACATAGCCACCTGTCAGGTTTTTAATTTCTAACATATTTTCTC
>CAURTM010000042.1:0-13103 GCA_963527735.1 uncultured Streptococcus sp. | reverse complement strand
AAGGTGTTGCGTCAACAACACCCTACAGAGCCGTTTAAGACGGTGGCTGTAATTACATAACTAAAAAAATAGCTCGTTAACTCGCCAAAGTTAGGACGGCTATTTTTTTATCTCTTGCAAAAACCCGTTCTCCATCCTATACCTGTCTTTTTTCATCTTTCCCTCCCTTATTTATAGGAAAATATGGTAAAATAGAACAGACTAAAAATCATCATTTCACGAAAGGATGCAAGATGAAAATTACGCAAGAAGAGGTAACACACGTTGCCAATCTTTCAAAATTAAGATTCTCTGAAGAAGAAACTGCTGCCTTTGCGACAACCTTGTCTAAAATTGTTGACATGGTTGAATTGCTGGGCGAAGTTGACACAACTGGTGTCGCACCTACTACGACTATGGCTGACCGTAAAACCGTACTCCGCCCCGATGTGGCCGAAGAAGGAACAGACCGTGATCGCTTGTTTAAAAACGTACCTGAAAAAGACAACTACTATATCAAGGTACCAGCTATCCTAGACGATGGAGGAGATGCCTAATGACTTTCAACAATAAAACCATTGAAGACTTGCACAATCTCCTTGTTTCTAAGGAAATTTCTGCAACAGAATTAACCCAAGCAACGCTTGAAGATATCAAGTCTCGAGAGACAGCTATCAACGCTTTCGTCACCATCGCTGAAGACCAAGCTCTTGCTCAAGCTAAAGCTATTGATGAAGCTGGAATTGACGCTGACAATGTCCTCTCAGGAATTCCACTTGCAGTTAAAGATAATATCTCTACAGACGGTATTCTTACAACTGCTGCCTCAAAAATGCTCTACAACTATGAGCCAATCTTTGATGCGACAGCCGTTGCCAATGCAAAAGCTAAAGGCATGATTGTCGTAGGAAAAACTAACATGGACGAATTTGCCATGGGTGGATCTGGTGAGACTTCTCACTATGGTGCCACTAAAAATGCTTGGGACCACAGCAAGGTTCCTGGTGGTTCATCAAGTGGTTCTGCCGCAGCTGTAGCTTCAGGACAAGTCCGCTTGTCACTTGGTTCTGATACTGGTGGTTCCATCCGCCAACCTGCTGCCTTCAACGGGATCGTTGGTCTCAAACCAACCTACGGAACAGTTTCACGTTTCGGTCTCATTGCCTTTGGTAGCTCATTAGACCAGATTGGACCTTTCGCACCAACTGTTAAGGAAAATGCCCTCTTGCTCAACGCTATTGCCAGCGAAGATGCCAAAGACTCTACTTCTGCCCCTGTCCGCATTGCCGACTTTACTTCAAAAATTGGTCAAGACATCAAGGGCATGAAAATTGCTTTACCTAAGGAATATCTAGGCGAAGGGATTGACCCAGAGGTTAAGGAAACCATTCTGAATGCAGCCAAACACTTTGAAAAATTGGGTGCTATCGTCGAAGAAGTCAGCCTTCCTCACTCTAAATACGGAGTTGCCGTATACTACATCATCGCTTCATCAGAAGCTTCATCAAACTTGCAACGTTTTGATGGTATCCGTTACGGCTACCGCGCAGAAGATGCGACTAATCTTGATGAAATCTATGTAAACAGCCGTAGCCAAGGTTTCGGTGAAGAAGTGAAACGCCGTATCATGCTAGGTACTTTCAGCCTTTCATCAGGTTACTACGATGCCTACTATAAGAAGGCTGGACAGGTCCGTACCCTCATCATTCAAGATTTCGAAAAAGTCTTCGCGGATTACGACTTGATTTTGGGTCCAACTGCTCCAAGTGTTGCCTATGACTTGGATTCACTCAACCACGACCCAGTTGCCATGTACTTGGCTGACCTCTTGACCATCCCAGTCAACTTAGCTGGTCTACCAGGAATTTCGATTCCTGCTGGTTTCTCTCAAGGTCTACCTGTCGGTCTACAATTGATTGGTCCTAAATATTCTGAGGAAACCATTTACCAAGCTGCTGCTGCTTTTGAGGCGACAACAGACTACCACAAACAACAACCCGTGATTTTTGGAGGTGACAACTAATGAACTTTGAAACAGTCATTGGACTTGAAGTCCACGTAGAGCTCAACACCAATTCAAAAATCTTCTCACCTACTTCTGCCCACTTTGGAAATGACCAAAATGCCAACACCAACGTGATTGACTGGTCTTTCCCAGGAGTTCTGCCAGTTCTCAATAAGGGTGTTGTCGATGCTGGTATCAAAGCCGCTCTTGCCCTCAACATGGACATCCACAAAAAGATGCACTTTGACCGCAAGAACTACTTCTACCCTGATAATCCAAAAGCCTACCAAATTTCTCAGTTTGATGAGCCAATCGGTTATAACGGCTGGATTGAAGTCGAGCTAGAAGACGGTACGACTAAGAAAATCGGTATCGAACGTGCTCACCTAGAGGAAGATGCTGGTAAAAATACCCACGGTACAGATGGCTACTCTTATGTTGACCTCAACCGCCAAGGGGTGCCTTTGATTGAGATTGTATCTGAAGCAGATATGCGTTCTCCTGAAGAAGCCTATGCTTACCTAACAGCCCTCAAGGAAGTTATCCAGTACGCTGGCATTTCTGACGTTAAGATGGAAGAAGGTTCTATGCGTGTGGATGCCAACATCTCTCTTCGTCCTTATGGTCAAGAGAAATTTGGTACCAAGACTGAGTTGAAAAACCTCAACTCCTTCTCAAACGTTCGTAAAGGTCTTGAATACGAAGTCCAACGTCAAGCTGAAATCCTTCGCTCAGGTGGTCAAATCCGCCAAGAGACACGCCGTTACGATGAAGCCAACAAAGCAACCATTCTCATGCGTGTCAAGGAAGGTGCTGCAGACTACCGCTACTTCCCAGAACCAGACCTACCTCTCTTTGAAATCTCAGACGAGTGGATTGAGGAAATGCGTACAGAGTTGCCAGAGTTTCCAAAAGAACGCCGTGCACGTTATGTATCTGACCTTGGCTTGTCAGACTACGATGCTAGCCAGTTGACTGCTAATAAAGTCACTTCTGACTTCTTTGAAAAAGCTGTTGCCCTCGGTGGTGATGCCAAACAAGTTTCTAACTGGCTCCAAGGTGAGGTTGCTCAGTTCTTAAATGCCGAAGGTAAGACACTTGAACAAATCGAATTGACACCAGAAAACTTGGTTGAAATGATTGCCATCATCGAAGACGGTACTATCTCTTCTAAGATTGCTAAGAAAGTCTTTGTCCACCTAGCTAAAAATGGCGGAGGCGCGCGTGAATACGTTGAAAAAGCAGGTATGGTTCAAATCTCAGATCCTGAAATCCTGATTCCAATCATCCACCAAGTCTTTGCCGATAACGAAGCTGCTGTTGCCGACTTCAAGTCAGGCAAACGTAACGCAGATAAGGCCTTTACAGGCTTCCTTATGAAAGCAACCAAAGGCCAAGCCAACCCACAAGTCGCCCTTAAACTACTTGCACAAGAATTAGCGAAGTTGAAAGAAGATTAATATGTAAAAGAAACCAGCCCTGAGGTTGGTTTTTTTCTCCCCTACCATCTCCCATTAACTATTTTGGCTTTATTTCCAGAAGATTTTATGGTAAAATGAAGAGTAATAATATTTATTAAAGAGGTAAAAACATGATTGAAGCAAGCAAATTGAAAGCTGGTATGACATTTGAAACTGCAGACGGAAAATTGATCCGCGTTTTGGAAGCTAGCCACCACAAACCAGGTAAAGGGAACACAATCATGCGTATGAAATTGCGTGATGTCCGTACTGGTTCTACATTTGACACAAGCTACCGTCCAGAAGAAAAATTCGAACAAGCTATTATCGAGACTGTTCCAGCTCAATACTTGTACAAAATGGATGAAACTGCCTACTTCATGAATACTGAAACTTACGACCAATACGAAATCCCAGTCGTAAACGTTGAAAATGAATTGCTTTACATCCTTGAAAACTCTGATGTGAAAATCCAATTCTACGGAACTGAAGTAATCGGTGTAACTGTACCAACTACTGTTGAATTGACAGTTGCTGAAACACAACCATCTATCAAAGGTGCTACTGTTACAGGTTCTGGTAAACCAGCAACTATGGAAACTGGACTTGTTGTCAACGTTCCAGACTTCATCGAAGCTGGACAAAAATTGATCATCAACACTGCAGAAGGAACTTACGTTTCTCGTGCCTAATCTCTAGAAAGAGGTCATTCTATGGGAATTGAAGAACAATTTGGCGAAATCGTTATCGCTCCACGTGTACTTGAAAAAATCATTGCTATCGCAACTGCTAAAGTTGAAGGTGTCCACTCATTTTCAAATAAATCCGTATCTGATACCCTATCAAAACTCTCTCTTGGTCGTGGCGTCTACTTAAAAGAAAGCAATGAAGAGCTAACTGCTGACATCTATCTCTACCTTGAGTACGGTGTGAAAGTACCAAAAGTTGCTATTGCTATTCAAAAAGCGGTCAAAGATGCTGTCCGAGATATGGCTGATGTGGAACTTACTGCTGTCAACATCCATGTTGCAGGAATCGTTCCAGATAAAACACCAAAACCTGAGTTGAAAGATCTATTTAACGAGGACTTCCTCAATGACTAGTCCATTATTAGAATCTAGACGCGAACTTCGTAAATGCGCTTTTCAAGCTCTTATGAGCCTTGAATTCGGCACAGATATGGAAACAGCTTGTCACTTTGCCTACACACATGACCGTGAAGATGCAGATGTGCAAATCCCTGCCTTTCTTCTGAACTTGGTTTCTGGCGTTCAAGCTCAAAAAGACGAGTTGGATAAACAAATCAACCAGCACCTCAAGTCAGGCTGGACAGTTGAACGATTGACCTTGGTCGAAAAAAACTTACTACGCTTGGGTATCTTTGAAATCACATCATTTGATACACCTCAGCTGGTAGCAGTCAATGAAGCTATTGAACTTGCTAAGAATTTTTCAGATCAAAAATCAGCCCGTTTTATCAATGGACTGCTTAGTCAATTTGTAACTGAAGAAAATGAATAATCGAAAAGGTGTTTGGTCTTCCAAGCACCTTTTGACTTTCCCCTCTGCACAGAGTAAGAACCACATAAAAACTAGAACTGGCAGTCAGTTCTAGTTTTTTGCATATTCTAAAGAATTATACTCAATGAAAATCAAAGAGCAAACTAGGAAGCTAGCCGCAGGCTGCTCAAAACACTGTTTTGAGGTTGTGGATAGAACTGACGAAGTCAGTAACCATATATACGGCAAGGCGAAGCTGACGTGGTTTGAAGAGATTTTCGAAGAGTATTAGTATTTTCTAAATCGTTGGTAACGTTCTCCCAACAACGCTTCTAACGGTTTTTGTGAAAGTCTATCCAGCTCCATTTGGAGTTCTTTTTTGACACTCTTAATCAGTTCTTTGCTAGAAAGTCCTGCTTCAGAAATCACCTTATCCACCACGTCCATTTCTAACAACTCGTGTGAAGTGATTTTCATCAGTTCTGCCGCTTCCATGGCACGACTGCCGTCCTTCCATAGAATGGAAGCAAAGCCTTCTGGACTGAGAATAGCATAGATAGAATTTTCCAGCATCCAGACACGGTCTGCGACTGCTAGAGCCAGAGCCCCACCTGAACCACCTTCACCGATAATGATAGCGATAATAGGAACTCTCAGATCACTCATTTCCATGAGATTGCGAGCAATGGCTTCTCCCTGTCCACGTTCTTCCGCTCCCACACCAGGATAGGCACCTGCTGTATTGATAAAGGTCACAACTGGACGGCCAAACTTTTCAGCCTGTTTCATCAAACGCAAGGCCTTGCGATAGCCTTCTGGATGCGGTTGTCCAAAATTCCGCTTGAGATTATCTTGTAAACTCTTGCCTTTTTGGATACCAACCATTGTTACAGCTTGGTCTCCAAGCCAGCCGATACCACCAACAACTGCACCATCGTCACGAAAAGAACGGTCACCGTGTAATTGGATAAATTCATCAAAAATGCCTGTCGCAAAGTCCAAGCTTGTCAAGCGACTCTGCTCACGCGCTTCTCTGACTATTTTTGCAATATTCATCTAGAACTCCCTCCGTGCAATCTGACTAGACTAGCAATCGTATCTGGCAAATCTCTTCTTTTAACAATAGCATCCACAAAGCCATGTTCCAATAGGAATTCTGCCTTTTGGAAATCCTCAGGCAAGCTTTCACGAACCGTGTTTTCAATGACACGACGCCCAGCAAAACCGACCAAGCTCTGTGGTTCAGCCAGAATGATATCACCTTCCATAGCGAAAGAAGCTGTCACACCACCTGTCGTTGGATCTGTCAAAATGGTCAGATAAAAGAGACCAGCATTTGAATGGCGTTTAACCGCTGCAGAGATCTTGGCCATCTGCATGAGACTCATGATTCCTTCCTGCATACGGGCTCCACCAGAGGCTGTGAAGAGGACAACTGGCAATTTTTCGACAGTCGCATACTCAAACAAACGAGTGATTTTTTCACCTACAACCGTACCCATAGAAGCCATGATAAAGTTGGAATCCATAATCCCAAGAGCCACAGTCTGACCTTTTATAAGAGCTGTTCCTGTCACAACGGCTTCATCCAGACCTGTTTTTTCACGCATAGTTGCTAGTTTCTTTTGATAACCAGGGAAATGCAAGGGATCCTTGCTTTCAATCCCTGTAAACAATTCCTTGAAGGTTCCCATATCAATCGTCAAAGCCAAGCGTTCTTGGGCAGAAATACGAAAGGTGTAGCTACAATGTGGACAGATACGCTCACTTCCCAGATCCTTCTGATAGATGGTATGCTTACAGCCTGGACACTGGGAAAATAATTCATCTGGAACCTCTGGCTTAGCTTGAGGTTTTTCCCTAACCGAACGATTGGGATTGATTCGAATATACTTATCTTTTTTACTAAATAGAGCCATTGATTCCCCTTTTCGGTTTAAACTCTTGAAGTCATTTTATTCTTTTTCTTGATATTTAGGTAAGAAGGTTTCCATCAAGAAGGAAGTATCGTAATCTCCAGCAATGACATTGCGATCTGAAATGAGGTCAAGCTGGAAATCTGCATTGGTCTGCACCCCTTCAATCTCTAATTCATAGAGGGCACGTTGCATTTTCATCAAGGCATCAAAACGATTTTCGCCGTGAACGATGACTTTGGCAATCATACTATCATAATAAGGCGGAATGGTATAGCCTGGATAAACTGCTGAATCCACGCGCAAGCCAACTCCACCACTTGGCAGATAGAGATTAGTAATCTTACCTGGACTTGGAGCAAAGTTAAAGGCTGGATTTTCTGCATTGATACGACACTCGATGGCATGACCGCGTAGGACAATATCTTCTTGCTTAACAGACAGAGGTTGACCTGCCGCAATGCGAATCTGTTCCTTAACAATATCCACACCTGAAACAAACTCTGTTACTGGATGCTCTACTTGTACACGAGTATTCATTTCCATGAAGTAGAAATTGCCACTGGCTTCATCAAGAAGAAACTCAATAGTCCCTGCATTCTCATAGCCAACAGACTCTGCCGCTCGAACAGCAGCAGCACCAATTTCATTGCGTAGCGTTTTGCCAATTGCAATCGAAGGACTTTCTTCTAAAACCTTTTGGTTATTCCGTTGAAGAGAACAATCTCGTTCCCCCAAGTGAATCACATGTCCATGCTCATCTCCTAGGATTTGAACCTCGATGTGACGAGCTGGATAGATAACCCGTTCTATGTACATGGCACCATTGCCATAATTGGCTTTGGCTTCACTTGAAGCAGTTTCAAAGGCAGAAACGAGGTCTTCTGGTTTTTCAACCTTACGAATCCCTTTACCACCGCCACCTGCTGAAGCTTTGAGCATAACAGGATAGCCAATTTTTTCAGCAACAATCAAAGCTTCCTCAGAATTATGCACTTCTCCATCCGAACCTGGAATGACAGGCACACCTGCTTTGATCATCTGAGTACGCGCATTGATCTTATCCCCCATCATATCCATGACATGACCAGATGGACCGATAAACTTAATACCCACCTCTTCACACATGGTTGCAAATTTGGAATTTTCACTGAGAAATCCGAAACCGGGGTGAATAGCTTCTGCCTCAGTCAAGACTGCTGCTGATAGAACCGCATTGATATTGAGATAAGACTCTGTTGCCTTGCCAGGACCAATACAAACCGCTTCATCTGCCAAAAGCGTATGAAGGGCTTCCTTATCAGCAGTTGAATAAACCGCCACCGTCGCAATCCCCAATTCACGCGCCGCACGGATAATACGAACCGCAATTTCACCACGATTGGCAATTAAAATTTTTCGAAACATGGAGAACCTCCTTAGTTCCCAATTGCAAAGGTAAGAGTACCACTGGCTGCAAGCTTGCCATCCACTTCAGCCTTTGCTTCAACCACAGCAATCGTGCCACGACGTTTTACAAAAGTCGCTGTCATAACCAATTGGTCGCCTGGTACAACTTGCTTCTTGAATTTAACCTTGTCCATACCAGCGTAAAAGACCAGTTTTCCTTTATTTTCAGGTTTTGACAACTCCAAGACACCAGCTGTTTGCGCCAAGGCTTCCATAATCAGAACACCTGGCATAACTGGGTATTGAGGAAAATGGCCGTTAAAGAAAGGTTCATTGATGGTCACATTTTTGATGGCAACGATGGTATCCTCGCTCACTTCCAAGACACGGTCCACTAGGAGCATAGGATAACGGTGGGGAAGGGCTTCTTTGATTCCTTGAATATCGATCATTTGATACGTACCAATCCTTTACCAAACTCAACCATTTCTTCGTTAGAAACGAGAATTTCTGTTACCACACCATCCTTAGGTGCAGGAATTTCATTCATGACTTTCATGGCTTCGATGATGACCAATGTTTGACCTTTTTTGACACTATCGCCAACTGTAACGAAGGCAGGTTTATCAGGACCAGCAGCCAAGTAAGCCACTCCAACAAGTGGACTCTCTACAAGATCTCCCTCAGCAGCCACACTTGTTTCAGCTGGTGCTGGAACCTCTTCTCTTACAGTCTCTGCTGGAGTAGATGTAGGAGCTACTGGACTTGGTGTTGCTAGAACGGGTGCTGGAGCGACTTGAGCTGCAACTTCGGATACGAGTCTAGCTTCATTCTTGCTAAACTGCAACTCATCCGTCCCATTTTTATAAGAAAATTCTCTCAAACTTGACTGGTCAAATTGGGCCATCAAGTCTTTAATATCGTTTAAATTCATACTTATTTATTCTCCCAACGTTTGAAAGCAAGAACTGCATTGTGACCACCAAAACCAAAAGTATTTGAAATAGCGTATGGAATTTCTTGCTCCAAGCCTTGTCCATAAACGACATTGGCTTCGATATAATCTGATACTTCACTTGTTCCAGCTGTCATTGGTACAAAGTTATGACGCATAGCCTCGATTGTGACGATAGCTTCTACTGCACCTGCAGCACCCAGCAAATGTCCTGTGAATGATTTGGTTGATGATACAGGTACTTCCTTACCAAGAACAGCTACGATCGCACCACTTTCTCCTTTTTCATTAGCAGGAGTTGACGTTCCGTGAGCATTGACATAGGCTACTTGCTCTGGAGAAATCTCAGCTTCTTCCAAGGCTAATTTGATGGCCTTGATGGCTCCCTGACCTTCTGGATGAGGAGAAGTCATGTGGTAGGCATCACAAGTATTTCCGTAACCAACTACTTCAGCAAGGATGGTTGCCCCACGTTTTTCAGCGTGTTCAAGACTTTCAAGAACCAACATCCCTGAACCTTCACCCATAACAAACCCATTGCGGTCCTTATCAAATGGAATAGAAGCACGAGTTGGATCCTCTGTAGTAGAGAGAGCTGTTAGGGCTTGGAAACCAGCAATAGCAAAAGGTGTGATAGAGGCTTCTGAACCACCTACCAACATAACATCTTGGAAACCAAACTTAATTGATCGGAAAGCATCCCCAATCGCGTCATTTGATGAAGCGCAGGCAGTATTGATGGATTTACAAACACCATTTGCTCCAAAACGCATAGCAACATTTCCTGAAGCCATATTTGGCAAGGCTTTTGGAAGGGTCAATGGTTTCACACGTTTTGGCCCTTTTTCGTTGAGACGAAGCACTTGATCTTCAATTTCCTTGATTCCACCAATACCAGAGGCAACAATAACACCAAAACGATCCTTGTCAAGAGCCTCTACATCCAAATTAGCATGGTTAACAGCCTCTTGGGCTGCATACAAGGCATACAAAGAATAGTTATCAAAACGATTGGTATCTTTCTTTACAAAGTATTTATCAAAAGGAAAATCTTGGATTTCTGCTGCATTATGCACATCAAAGTCACTATGATCAAATTTTGTAATTGGACCAATTCCGATTTTTCCATTTGTCAAACTATTCCAAAATTCTTCTGGTGTATTTCCGATTGGAGATGTTACTCCATAACCTGTTACTACTACGCGATTTAGTTTCATCTTTTCACCTCTAGCTTCTGCTACATACTTAAGCCACCATCAATGGCAACCACTTGACCAGTTAGATAATCTTGGCCTGCTAAAAATACTGTCAAATCTGCAACCTGTTCTGCCTGCCCAAATTCTTTCATAGGAATTTGCGCCAGCATGGCATCTTTTACCTTGTCTGATAGAACAGCTGTCATATCGGACTCAATCATTCCCGGTGCGATAGCATTAACCCTGATATTGCGATTGGCCACTTCACGCGCCACAGACTTGGTAAAACCAATCAAACCAGCCTTAGAAGCTGCATAGTTAGCTTGACCGATATTTCCCATCAAACCAACTACGCTAGACATATTAATGATAGCACCTTCTCTAGCTTTTATCATCGGTTTCAAGACTGATTGTGTCATGTTAAAGGTACCAGTTAAGTTAACCTTAAGCACTTTTTCAAAATCCGCTTCTGTCATCTTGAGCATCAGGGTATCTTGAGTAATTCCTGCATTGTTGACCAAAACATCTACTGAACCAAGCTCTGCAATAGCTTGCTCAACCATACGTTTAGCGTCTGCAAAATCTGACACATCTCCTGAAATGGGAACTACCTTGACACCATAGTCTGCAAACTCAGCGAGCAATTCTTCTGAGATTGCCCCACGGCTGTTTAAGACGATGTTGGCTCCTGCTTGAGCAAACTTGTGGGCAATGGCAAGACCAATACCACGACTCGAACCTGTAATAAAGATATTTTTATTTTTTAGTTGCATTCTTTTCTCCTGTTTCCTCTTGTATTTATGGGAGAAGGGATTACTCGTTTTCTAGCAAGGCTTCCAAACTCGCCTGATCTTCAACATTGGCTAGTTTAACCGTTTTATCAATTTTTTTGACAAAGCCTGACAAGACTTTCCCCGGTCCAATCTCGATAAAGTTGGTTACGCCTGCTTCTTGCATAACTGCAATACTTTCATAGAAACGAACTGGTTCCTTGACCTGACGCGTCAAGAGTTGAGCAATGTCTTCTTTTTGCATAACTGCAGCTTCTGTATTGCCGACTAGGGGACAAGTAAAATCTGAAAAGTTTACCTGAGCTAGAGTTTCAGCTAGTTTCTGGCTAGCAGGCTCAAGGAGAGCGGTATGAAAAGGTCCTGAAACCTTGAGAGGAATCAAGCGTTTGGCACCTGCTTCTTGCAAGAGTTCGACAGCTCGATCAACTGCAACCACTTCTCCACCAATCACGATTTGTGCAGGTGTATTATAGTTTGCTGGGGTAACCACTCCAAGTTCAGAAGCTTTTTGACAGGCTTCTTCAATGACCTCTACTGGCGTATTGAGAACCGCTACCATCTTGCCAGAGCCAGCAGGGGCCGCTTCTTCCATATAGGCGCCACGCTTAGCAACCAAGACAACCGCATCTTCAAAATCCAAGGCACCGCTGGCCACCAAGGCAGAGTATTCTCCAAGAGACAAACCAGCAACCATATCAGGCTGATAGCCCTTTTCTTGCAATAAACGGTAGATAGCAACCGAAGTCGCTAGAATGGCTGGTTGCGTATAGCGGGTCTGATTGAGTTTTGCTTCTTCCGTATCAATGAGATAACGCAAATCATAACCGAGTACCTGACTCGCTTGATCAATCGTTTCTTTGACAATAGGGTAGTGATCATAGAGATCCCGTCCCATACCTAGATACTGGGCACCTTGGCCAGCAAATAAAAAGGCTGTTTTAGTCATTTCTTACAACTCCTGCCCAACGAGAGGCTTCTTCTTGAATTTTCTTAGCTGCTCCGTAATACAAATCTTTTAGGATTTCTTCAACGGTTTCTTCTTTGGAAACAAGTCCTGCAATTTGACCTGCCATAACAGATCCACCATCCACATCTCCGTGAACAACCGCTTTGGCTAGAGCACCTGCTCCCATTTGTTCAAAGATTTCCAAATCAGGACTTTCTTGTTTAAAGGCATCTTTCTCAGCTTTTTCAAAATCACGAGTCAATTGGTTTTTAATAGCTCGAACAGCATGTCCAAAGTGTTGAGCTGAAATCGTAGTATCAATATCTCTAGCTTTTAAAATTTTCGCCTTATAATTTGGATGGGCATTAGACTCTTTTGCAACGACAAAACGCGTTCCAACCTGAACAGCCTCTGCACCTAGCATAAAGCCAGCCGCAGCACCTTCACCATCCGCAATCCCTCCTGCCGCAATAACAGGAATAGATACAGCTGTCGCCACCTGACGCACCAAGGTCATGGTTGTTAATTTACCGATATGCCCCCCAGCTTCCATTCCTTCTGCAATAACAGCGTCCGCACCGATTTTTTCCATGCGTTTAGCTAGGGCAACACTTGGTACAACAGGAATAACTGTAATACCAGCTTCATGGAAACGTTCCATGTATTTGCTTGGATTTCCTGCGCCTGTTGTCACTACCTTAACACCTTCCTCGATAACGAGGTCTACAATATCTTCCACAAAGGGAGACAAGAGCATGATGTTGACACCAAAAGGTTTATCCGTCAACGATTTGATCTTGTCAATATTGGCCTTGACGACTTCTTTCGGTGCATTCCCCCCACCGATAATGCCTAGTCCTCCAGCCTTGGAAACAGCTCCTGCCAAATCACCATCAGCAACCCAAGCCATTCCTCCTTGGAAAATAGGATAATCAATATTCAATAATTCTGTAATACGCGTTTTCA
>CAURTM010000041.1:0-13446 GCA_963527735.1 uncultured Streptococcus sp. | reverse complement strand
TTCTTTTTTCAGCTTCTGCTTTGATTTTTTCAACTACTTCTTGAATGTTCAAGCCAGTTGTATCAAGGTAGACAGCATCCTCTGCTTGTTTGAGAGGTGAAGTCTCACGATGACTATCCTTGTAGTCACGCGCAGCAATTTCCTCTTTTAGAGTTTCAAGGTCTGTTTCAATTCCCTTGGCAATATTTTCCTTGTAACGGCGCTCTGCTCTTTCATCTACCGAAGCTACTAGGAAAATTTTCAATTCTGCTTGGGGCAATACAACAGTCCCAATATCGCGACCATCCATGACAATCCCACCTTGCTGGGCAATCTCTTGTTGGAGAGAAACTAGTTTCTCACGTACTTGAGGAATTGCTGCAATAGCAGAAACATGATTGGTCACTTCATTTTCACGGATAGGATGGGTAATATCCACATCCCCTACAAAGACAAGCTGTTCTCCAATTTCTGAACGTCCAAAACTGATTGGATGCTGGTCCAACAAGGCTAAAAGCTCCTCAATCTCTTCCACTCCTAATTGGTTCTTAAGAGCCATATAAGTCGCTGCACGATACATAGCACCTGTATCTAGGTAGGTGTATCCAAAATCCTTGGCAATAATCTTTGCGACCGTACTCTTACCACTTGAAGCAGGTCCGTCAATAGCAATTTGAATTGTTTTCATAGTAACTCCTATTTGATTTTGACAACATCACCTGGATTAGCAAACCAAGACCCTGTAGCCATATGACTAGGATTTAAGGCTTCTAACTGAGCAATCGAAATCCCAGCGCGAGCTGCAATGGCTGCTTCTCCTTCTCCAGCTAAGACTTTTGTCGTCCCTTCTGGATCTGTAGCTTCCTCCGAGTGTTCAGAAGAAGATTCTGAACTCTGTTCAGGCTGGGAACTACTAGATGATGAAATCTGTACTACATTTGCGTCTGAATCGTGAAAATCTTTCAAGGCTGCTGTGCGATTACTCCCACCCGATGATAGATAGATGAGAACAATAATCATTACCACCACAATTACAAAGAAAATACTGGCTAGGATCGTCAAGACACGATTGGCTACTACATCTCTACCTTGAGTTCTCTTACGACGTTCTGATCTTGTTTCTTCTTGATTTTCATAAATATCTTCTTGCCACGGTTCTTTTGCCATACCTTACTCCTTGTTTTTTTTTACTTTTCTTATTACAATATAAATATGAAAATCACACTTATACCTGAACGATGTATCGCCTGTGGGCTTTGCCAAACTTATTCTGATTTATTTGATTACCACGATAATGGAATCGTGCGTTTTTACGATGACCCTGACCAACTGGAAAAAGAAATTTCTCCTAGTCAGGATGTCTTAGAGGCTGTTAAAAATTGCCCAACTCGCGCCCTGATTGGAAACCAGGAAGCCTAAATCAATGGCGATAATCCACTCCCTCTAGTTTAGCACATTTCCATGTAAAATTATAGTCTTTTCACTTTATTTTTTTCTGTAAAATCAGGAAGGTCGCTTTTTTCTTTGATAAGATAAAGTGGTCTTTTTTTAGTCTCTAGATAAATCTTACTGATATACTTGCCGAGAATCCCAATGGTCAAGAGTTGAATCCCTCCGAGAAAGAGAATAACAGCCATCAGAGAGGTCCAACCTGATGTCGGATTGCCCAAAATGAGGGTCCGAACCACAACAAAAAAGGTCATAAGCAGAGAAATAAAACAAGATAGGAGACCAGCCACAAAGGCGATAATCAAGGGAAAATCTGAAAAATTAACAATCCCTTCAATGGAGTAGAAAAAGAGTTGCCTAAAACTCCAACTGGTCTTGCCAGCCTGCCTTTCGACATTTGGATAGTCCAGATAGTGGGTTTTAAAGCCTACCCAGGCAAAGAGCCCCTTTGAAAAACGATTGGACTCGGTCAAAGCTAAAATGGCATCAACCACAGACCTTCTCATCATGCGAAAATCACGGACACCTGACGGCAAGGCTACTGGACTAATTTTTTGCATAAGACGATAAAAGAGATTAGCACAGAAACTGCGAAAGAAGGGTTCTCCCCCTCGACTGGTTCTGCGTGTTCCAACACAGTCCAAGTCTGCATTTTTGTCTAGTAGAGCTTTCATCTCAAGCAACATACTAGGAGGATCTTGGAGGTCTGCATCCATCACCACCACCAAATCTCCTGTCGCATATTGTAAGCCTGCATAGAGAGCTGCTTCTTTGCCAAAATTTCGTGAGAAAGAAATATAATGCACTGCCGGATTTTGTTCTCGATAGGCCTTTAAGAGTTCCAAGGTCCCATCACTCGATCCATCATCGACAAAGACATACTCGATTTCTGTTTCCAAATCTGGAAGTAAAGCTTCCAAAGCCTGATAAAAAAGAGGAAGTACTTCCTCTTCGTTTAAACAGGGGACAATGATTGACATCACCATCTTAGTCTTCAAATCCATTTGGATGCTTGCTTTGCCAACGCCATGCGTCTTCACACATTTGGGTGATGTCGAGTTCTGCTTCCCAGCCCAGTTCTGCTTTGGCTTTTGCAGGATCTGAATAGCAGGCTGCGATATCCCCTGGGCGACGGTCTACGATGCGGTAAGGAATTGGGCGTCCCACTGCTTTTTCCATATTTTGGATAATTTCAAGAACTGAGTAGCCTTTACCTGTTCCAAGGTTATAAACGTTTAGACCTGAGCCTTTTTGGATTTTTTTCAGAGCTGCAACGTGACCTTTAGCCAAATCGACAACGTGGATATAGTCACGAACACCAGTTCCGTCTTCGGTATCGTAATCGTCTCCAAACACTTGCACTTGCTCTAATTTTCCAACGGCTACTTGAGTCACATATGGCAAGAGATTGTTTGGAATACCGTTTGGATTTTCTCCCAAATCTCCACTCTCATGGGCTCCGATTGGGTTAAAGTAACGAAGCAAGACCACATTCCATTCTGAGTCTGCCTTGTAGATATCTGTCAAAATTTCCTCAAGCATAAGCTTGGTGCGGCCATATGGGTTGGTCACTGAAAGTGGGAAATCTTCCAAGATTGGCACTGTATGCGGATCTCCGTAAACTGTCGCAGAAGAACTGAAAATAATGTTTTTACAGTTGTTTTCTTCCATGACCTTCAAAAGACTAACAGTTCCAGCGATATTGTTGTCATAGTAGGCAAGAGGGATACGGGTTGATTCGCCAACAGCCTTCAAACCAGCAAAGTGAATGACCCCTGTTGGTTCTTCTTGTTTGAAAATGTCACGGAGAGTATCTGTATCACGGATATCTGCCTCATAGAAAGGCACTTCAACTCCTGTAATTCTCTCAACAACTTCTAAACTTTTTCTGTTACTATTAACAAGGTTATCCACCACAACAACCTGATGACCTGCTTGGATTAACTCAATAACAGTGTGGGTTCCGATAAAACCAGCTCCACCCGTTACCAAAATCTTTTCTTGCATCTTTTTTCCTCGATTCTCGGATTTTTTCTTATTTTACCATTTTTGATAGGGAATGTCATTTGCCATCCTAGAAGCTAAGCTAAAATTTCAGTAAAATTCTTATACTCTTCGAAAATCTCTTCAAACAACGTCAGCTTCGCCTTGCCGTATATATGTTACTGACTTCGTCAGTTCTATCCACAATCTCAAAACAGTGTTTTGAGCTGACTTCGTCAGTTCTATCCACAACCTCAAAGCAGTGCTTTGAGCAGCCCGCGGCTAGTTTCCTAGTTTGTTCTTTGATTTTCATTAAGTATTATTCGCTTTTTACTCGTTTGACATAGTTCTCAATTGGGTAGTTTGCTGGGTCTAAGGTCATTTCCCTGCTTTGGACCAGTTGTGCTAGGTGGTAACCAATGATAGGACCTGTTGTGAGGCCTGATGAACCTAGTCCACTAGCAGCATAGACACCTGCTAAGCCAGGTACTTGCCCAAAGAAAGGTGAGAAATCACTGGTATAGGCACGGATTCCCACACGCTCAGCTCTTGAAGTCGCTCTAGCTAAAACTGGATAGTGAGGCAAGGCTGCCTCCTCCATTTGTTGGAGTAAGGTTTCATCTACCGTCAAATCAAATTCCATGTCATTTTCATGGGTAGCGCCTAGGGACAATTTCCCACCTGCAAAAGGAATCAAATCCCACTCCCCTTCTGGCATAACCACAGGATAAGATTCCATGTCTTGGGCAAGTTGATAATCTCGGAGTTGCCCCTTTTGGGGACGAACATCTACTTCATAACCTAAAGGCTCTAACAAGTGTCCCAACCAAGCTCCCGTCGCCAAAATAACCTGATCAAACACCTCTTCGCCAATCTGGTAACCTGATGCTAAAGGTGTCAGAGTCACTTTTTCTTTGATCAGCTTGACCTGACTAGCTTCTAGCAAACGAGTCACTAAGAGTTGACCATCTACTCTCGCTCCACCAGAAGCATAGAGCAAGCGGTCAAATCCCTGCAAACCAGGGAATAATTCATTAGCTGATGCTTGGTCCAGAATGGCTAATTGCCCTATCAAGGGAGATTCTTCTCTGCGCTGAAGGGCCAGTTCGTAGAGTTCTTCCAACTTAGTTTCATCCTTTTTCAGTAGAAAAACTCCCGAACGCTGGTAAAAGTCGATTTCTTGCCCTGATTTCTCTAAATCAGCTAATAAATCCACATAAAAGTCAGCCCCCAAGCGCGCCATTTTGTACCAGGCTTTATTGCGGCGTTTGGAAAACCAAGGACTGATAATTCCTGCTGCGGCCTTGGTAGCCTGACCTTGTCCATGGTCAAAAACGGTCACCTCTAGGTCACTTTCTTTCGAGAGGTAGTAGGCAGCTGTTGCTCCCACAATTCCTGCTCCGATAATGGCAACTTTTTTCATTGTTTTCACTTTCTAACTAGATATGGTGGAAAGGATTGGTCGATGCTTTACTAGGTACAATATCGATTGCCCAGCCTTTTTCCTCTTTCCATTGATTAAGAAGCTCTGCAATTTTTTCCACGAAAAGCACTTCAATATAGTGGCCTGGGTCCAATGCCAGCAAGCCATCAGACAACATATCCTGAGCAGTATGGTAGTAGATGTCACCAGTGATATAGACATCTGCCCCCTTTGCCAAAGCATCCTTATAGAAAGACTGCCCGCTGCCACCGCAGATAGCCACTCTTAAAATAGGCTTCTGCAAATCGCTCTCTTGATAATGCACCATTCGAAGACTATCTAGGCCAAAGACTTGCTTGACATTCTGGGCCAATTCCCCAAATGTCTGAGGCTGAACATTCCCAATACGTCCAATTCCACGTTCTGGGCCTGTTTCCTGTAAATAAGTCGTTTCCTCGATTCCTAGCATCTGGCAGAACCAGTCATTGAGGCCATTTTCAACGATGTCAATATTGGTATGGCTGACATAAACTGCAATGTCATGCTTTATCAGATCAATGTAAATCTGATTTTGTGGACGGCTAGCCACCAAATCCTTGATAGGACGGAAAATCGGCGCGTGCTTGACAATAATCAAGTCCACACCCTTTTCAATGGCTTCAGCCACTGTTTCTTCACGAATATCCAGAGCAACCATGACACTTTGGATATCCTTGTTCAAAGTGCCAATTTGCAAACCACGACTGTCTCCCTCCATGGAAAATTCCTGAGGGCAAAAGGCTTCATATGCGTTAATTACTTCACTTGCTAACATGGAGAACCTCCTTGATGGCTTGAATTTTATCTACTAGAACTTGACGTTCCTCCAGATTTTTTTCTGGAATTTGTCCGAGGGCAAATTCTAGCTTAACAGCTTCTTTTTGCCATTTTTGGACAAAGACTGGACTGATTTCTTTGGACAAGAAAGGTCCAAAGCGAACATCACTGGCTGATAGCTTCATTTGTCCTGCTTCCACCACCAAAATCTCGTAAAACTTGCCAGCCTCTTCTAAGATGCTTTCAGCTACAATCTGAAATCCGTTCTCTTGTAGCCAGATACGCAAGTCGTCTTCACGATTATTGGGTTGGAGGATTAAACGCTCTACATTAGCTAACTTGTCCAAGCCTTCTTCTAAAATCCTAGCAATCAAACGACCACCCATACCAGCAATGGTAATGACCGACACTTGGTCTGCCTCTTCAAAGGCTGCCAAACCATTGGCTAAACGAACCTGGATTTTCTCCTTTAGGCCGTGAGCCTCAACATTTTTGACCGCAGACTGATAGGGGCCTTCCACCACCTCACCTGCAATGGCACTTTCGATTTGTCCTCTTTCGACCAACTCGATAGGCAGATAAGCATGGTCACTCCCCACATCTAGTAAAATGGCTCCCTGTGGCACAAAGGAAGCCACTAATTCTAATCTCTTTGAAATCATCTTCTCTCACTTTCCAAACTCTATTATCTCTTATTATACCACATTTCAGCTGGCAATCTTGCACCTAAAAAGACCGCAATCCACAGATTGCAGCCTTTCTTTATTTTCTGGCTTGATAGCGACTAGTCAGGATGAAAATCACGGTAAAGACCAACATCATGACCCCATAAACAGGTAATGTTTGTCCTGTTAAGGTTGAAATTTCAAGCAGTTTTTGGATTCTTGGGAAGAGAGCTGTGGCTAGGAAGCCTCCTACTGACCAAACAATCAAGAGGACACGCCATAGGGTAAATGGCATGCAGGCTCTAAATACGGATAAGAAACCAATTGACCCCAAGAGATAATAGAGTAGAGTTGAGATTTCTAACTCAGACCAACCTTGGCTACTTCCAAATATTTTCACAAACAGAACGCTGAACACAACCATGAGAGCACTTGGTAGGGCACGAAGCATGGATCTTCTAAGGAAATTTGGCTCAACAGGTTTGATATTTCTCTCAAAAGTCAGAACGAATGGCGGGAAACCTTCCACAAACTGGTCAATCATAGTAATCTGGATCGGAATGAAGGGGAAAATCAAGATCCATTCAGACCGCCCCAGAAGAGCACTGGCAATACAGATGACTGCGAGCAAGAAAGAATAGATGGTCTTTATCAAGAAAATAGGGGCGATATGGGCAATGTTATTGACTACACGACGGCCTTCAAAGAGAATCTCAGGAACATCATTAAAGTCAGAGTTCAAGAGAACCAGATTGGCAATCTGACGAGTCGCTGGGTCTCCTTCCGCCATTACGATAGAACAATCCGCCTCACGAAGAGCTAAAATATCATTGACACCGTCCCCTGTCATAGCTGTTGTATGCCCTGCTTTTTTCAGAGTTTGGATGATGAGTTTCTTTTGATGAGGGGAAACACGTCCGAAAATAGCTGTCTCCTCAGCCACAGCAACCAATTCCTCATCCGTAATTTTGGAGCAATCTACATAACTGTCATAGTCCGCAAAACCAGCCTTCTGGGCAATGCTGGATACCGTAACTGGATTGTCACCAGAGATAATCTTGAGGCCTACTTCCTGAGAACGGAGATAGTCTAGCGTCTCAGCTGCTCCTTCTCGAATGGGGTCCAAAATTTCCAGCAAGGCTAGAGCCTGAATATCAGATGGTTTCTGTGGTTTGTGATAGTCTAATTTCTCCTGACTGAGAGCTAAGACCAAGACACGTGATCCTCTCTCCAAGGCCTCTCTGGCTTCTGGGACCTCAGAAGCCAGTAACATCTCAGGCGCTCCTAAGAAAACTGTCCCCAGACCTTCTAACTCCATGGCTCCCCACTTGCGGTCGCTGGAGAAGGGAAGATTAGAGAGCATAGGATAAGTAACTTCTCCCACAAAACGCTTTCGAATAGCTTGGGCAGTTGGATTCTTATCCTCACTATGGGCCATATAGCTGGCCAAGATGCTAGCAAGCTCTGACTCTCCATACTCTTCGGTCAAAGGAAGAACAGCCTCCACCTGCATCTTTCCTTGGGTGATGGTGCCCGTCTTGTCCAGACAGAGCATATCTACGCGCGCCAATGTCTCAACAGAGTACATCTCCTGCACCAAGACCTTTTTCAAGCCCAGCTTAATCACCGCTGTCAGGAGCGAAGTGATGGTCAAAAGGGCGATTCCCTTAGGTAACATCCCCAAAAGGGCTGTCGACGAATTTACAACAGATGACTTAAGAGGCAAGTCTTTTAAAAGCAAGGCTTCTAGCAAGAGAGCCAGACCAAAGGGAATGATAATTTTCCCAGTAAAACCGGCCAGTTTGTCCAGCGATTTCATAATACGGGAGTTGATGGGTTTCACTGCCTTAGCTTCCAACATGAGTTTGGCAGCATAGTTGTCTGCACCGACATGGTGAACTTGAGCTAAAACTGCCCCACTGGCTAAGAAACTTCCTGACAAAAGCAAAGCATCCACTTCCTTTTGCACCAAATCACTTTCTCCCGTCAACATGGCTTCATTAACCTCCGCAAAGCCTTCCAAAACCAAGGCATCACTGGGAATCTGCTCTCCAGCAGACAGACGAATGACATCTCCTAACACCAATTCTTCAGGATTCAGAGCCACTTCTTGGCCATCACGAATAGTCTTGACCTTTTCCTTGGTCATGAGATTGAGCTTGTCCACCATGTGTTTAGCCCGCAGCTCGGTCACAATTCCAGAAAAAGCGTTAAAGCAGATAACAGCAAAGAAGACCAGATTGCTCCAAGCCTGCACGAAGGCAAGGGCCAAAGCAATGGCAAAGTTTAAAGCGTTAAAAAGGGTAAAGACATTTCGTTTAACGATTTGCCAAGTGCTGGTACTGGCCGAAGCAGTAAAATCATTGACCAAGCCCTTAGCCTGTCTTTCCTTGACTTCTCTTTGGGTTAATCCCATAATCTTATTTTTATCCATAAATTCTATCATATCATTTTTTCTAAAAGAATTCTAATCTCATCCCAAATATGCACCTAGTCAAGGGAAAAGTTTGCCAGCCCTCCTTTGATAAGGTATAATAATAACAAGAAAAGAATCGAAGGAGATCGCATGTTTTATACTTATTTACGTGGATTGGTTGTCTTGCTCCTATGGTCCATCAATGGCAATGCCCACTATCATAATACTGATAAAATTCCTAATCAAGATGAAAATTATATTCTGGTTGCGCCTCACCGCACTTGGTGGGATCCAGTTTACATGGCTTTTGCGACCAAGCCAAAACAGTTTATCTTTATGGCCAAAAAAGAGCTCTTTACCAACCGTATCTTTGGCTGGTGGATTCGTATGTGTGGCGCCTTTCCTATTGACCGTGAAAATCCAAGCGCTTCAGCCATCAAATATCCTATTAATGTTCTCAAAAAAAGTGATCGCTCTCTCATCATGTTTCCAAGCGGGAGCCGTCACTCAAACGATGTCAAGGGTGGAGTTGCACTGATTGCCAAAATGGCCAAGGTCCGTATCATGCCTGTTACCTATACAGGTCCTATGACCTTAAAAGGCTTGGTTAGCCGTGAGCGTGTTGATATGAACTTTGGAAATCCAATTGATATCTCAGATATCAAGAAAATGAATGATGAAGGCATTGAAACAGTCGCCAATCGTATCCAAACAGAATTCCAACGTCTGGACCAAGAAACGAAACAATGGCACAATGATAAAAAACCAAACCCACTCTGGTGGTTTATCCGCATCCCTGCCCTCATCCTTGCCATTATCCTCGCTATCCTAACCATCATCTTTAGCTTTATCGCAAGCTTCGTATGGAATCCAGATAAGAAAAGAGAAAAACTTGGTTAAATAAATACAACAATCCCTTGGCAAAAGCCAAGGGATAAATCTTTTATTCGATTTTCCATTTTTGGGCCAACCAGCTAGAAAAAGCTAGGAATCGTTCAGCTACTTGTTCATGGTGTCCATAAGGATCAAAGACAAACTGACAGTTCGGATAGCGTTTCTGAAGACTGGTATGGATCTGCTCAGCATAGACTGGTGCTTGAGCCAAGCGATTAGTATGGTGGGCTCCTTCTGTTTGACCGTTCTGTAAATACAGCAAACAGTCCAAATTTTTCACTTTTTCTTCCTTGCAGTAAGTCACAAAATCAGGATACCAAAAGGAACCGCAGATCGAAAAGACACAGGAAACCTTGTCAAAGCTGAAAAGACTGTAAACTGCCGCCAAACCACCTAGTGAATAACCTCCATAAGCAAGGCGAGTTTCGTCCAGTCGATAAAGCGACTGCAACTTATCTAAAAGACCTCCAAATAAATGATCATGATAGGCGTTGGCCTGACCTCCAAAATCTGGCACCCCATCTCTCAGAGCAGATGCCTTCCATGGAGTGTAGTCGTCTAGGCGATTTTTAGAGGTCAAACCCACTAAAATCACAGATTCGGAAAAGGACGATAGGAAGTCCAAGTTTCCATCATTCAATAAAATAGCCGGATAGGGTTGATTGGGGTCGTAGTTAGAAGGAAGGCTGATTTCAACTTGAATTCCTTCCCAATCAAACTCATTATTTATTGATAAAGTCATTGATTTTCTCAAGGGAATCAATCACTGCTGGACCATAGTCCATCAATTCATCGTAAGAGATGGTCATGATTTTTTGATTCTTAATAGCAGGAACGCTTTCCAAAACAGCATTTGCCTTCATCAACTCTACTGCTTTTTCATCCAATTTTTTATTGCGATCGCTGGTTACATAGATAATCAATTCAGGATCCATTGACACGAGATTTTCCAAGGTCAAGCCTGATGTCCCCGTAGCAACGTTTGTATAACCAAGTTGGTTCAGCAAACTTTCTTGCAAAGCAGACTTGTAGGCACCGAAGGTTTCATCATTATAAGCAACCATAATCAAAGCCTTTTTCTTTTCACCTTGGCTTGCTGGATTTGCTTTCTTAACAGCGTCAATTTTAGTTTGTAATTGGGTCGCGTATTCATTGGCCTTGTCCTGAACATTAAAAATCATTCCCAGATTTTTGACATCTTCTACAATATTCCCCAAATCTTGCTGAATTGTTGAGAGAGAAGCTTTTTGCGTATAAACTGGGATTTTGTTTTCATTCCAAGTGCTAACTGTCCCCAAGGATTTTTCAGAAAACATCATGTTTCGACCCATCACAGCGTCTGGCTCATAAGAAAGGACTGTCTCTTGTGAGACTGTTTTTTTATCCCCAATTTGAGGAATAGTCGCAATCGCGTCCTTGTATTTGTCCGTCACAGCATTGTCTGGATTGAGCATGCCAACAATTTTATCCTTCAACCCCAACTCCAATAAGATTTCAGTGGTTGAAAGATTGTTGGTGATAACTTTTTCAGGTGTCTTGTCAAAAACTTGTTCGACTTCATTCCCTTTCGCGTCATAGGTTTTGACTGTTAACGGATAAGTCGTCTCTGTGCTCGCCTTTTGACTTGTTTCTGCGCTAGATTGAGTGGTAGTTTTTTCTGTAGTAGTATTACCACAAGCTGCCATGGTTAGGGTAGCTACTGTTACGAGTAAAATGCTGAGTGTTTTTTTCATCTTGTTTTCCTTTTCATTCTTATAAATAGTGAATCATGGCTTGCTGATCCTCGGTCCAAGTCACCTGACTTTGAACTCCGTATACAGTTTGCAATGACTCAGGGGTGATGGTCTCCTTTGGAGTCCCTTGGTAAAGGATTTCTCCCTCTTTCATCAGATAGAGATAATCCGAATAGCGACAAGCAAGTTGAATATCATGCAGGACAGCTAGAACATTGACCTTGAGATTCTTCACAATGGCCAACAAGTCTAGCTGATACTTGATATCCAGGTGATTGGTTGGTTCGTCCAGGAGCAAGAGAGTCGGTTCTTGCGCCAAGGCGCGGGCTAGTAAGACTCGCTGTTTTTCTCCCCCTGACAGAGACGAATAGAGACGAGTTTTCTTCTCAAGCATATCCACCTTAACGAGGGCATCTTGAACGAGGGCATAATCCCTTTCCCTTTCCTTTTGTAGAAAAGAGAGGTGGGGAGTTCTTCCCAGCAAGACAATTTCCTCAACTGTACAATCAAACTGCAGTTGGTTAAACTGGGTCACAACTGCCATTTGCTTAGCTGTTTCTTTGAGTGACCAATGCTCCAGTGGCTTTCCATCTAGGCTTATCAAGCCTTTGTCCGCCTTTTCCTGACGATAGAGGAGTTTAAGTAGACTGGTTTTTCCGCTTCCATTTGGTCCTAGTATCGTGTGAAATTGATGCCCCTCAACCTTAAGAGAGACTCCTTTGAGGATTTTTTTCTCTCCTAGTCCAAAATGGATATCCTGACAAATCAAGTCCATATCAGACCCTCACCTCCCTTCGCCTACCTCCAACAATGTAGATAAAGAAGGGAGCACCTACTAAGGCTGTGAAAATACCAATAGGAAGCTCTGCGTTTGGAATGATGATTCGAGAGAGTACATCTGCCCAGATGACAAAGAGGGCACCTAACAAGGTTGCAACAGGAAAAAGCCTCTTGTAATTCGTTCCTACTAACCCTCGAGCTAAATGTGGAGTAATCAGACCGACAAATCCAATAATCCCACAGGTTGCCACTAAGACTGCTGTCAGCACAGCCACCATGGTCACATAAAGATACCAATAAAAGCGTAAGGGAATTCCCAAAGTTAAAGCAGCCTCATCTCCCATCATCATCGCATTGAAAACACGATACTGAGTAGAGAAAAATAGAAAGGCTATTCCTACTACTATAGTTGGCAGGACCAAGTCTGCCCAGGAAGTCCCAGCGAGCGAGCCCATGGTCCAAAACTTAATGGTCATCACACTGTCCGCATTAGCTCCAACTGAGATAATAAAGTTTGAAAAAGCCAGAAAGAGAGCGTTGACCACCGTTCCTGATAAAATCAGACTAGAAGTCGTCATCCTTCCCTGCATAGAGGCAATGATGAGGACAGCAATTGTTGCCAAAATAGCTCCAAGAAAAGCTCCAAGGCTAATCATCACTTTTAAACCAAGAATGATGCTCAAGGTTGCTCCTAGAGTTGCACCCGCAGATATTCCTAAGACATAAGGCTCAGCGATGGGATTGTTCACTGTAGACTGCATCACACTACCACACATAGAAAGGCCTACTCCTACTATCAGACCTAACAATACTCGGGGGAATCTCATGTTCCATACAATGGCAAGAGTGGACTTGGAAACCTCTCCTACCTCAAGAGGAAATCCCAACCTGCTCAAAATAATCCGATAGGTATCTCCTAGATTAATCGCAACAGATCCCATTGAAACTGCTAGAAAGAGAGAAATCCCTAAAATACCTAGCAAAATAACTAAAAGTAACACAAATTGCTGGTCTTGTCGGCTTCCAGAAAATTTGGAAAGCATGCAAACCTCCTTTGATAGAATATTAAAAATTTAGAAAATTCTCATGAAAAGTATACCATATTTTCAACAATGGAACAAGATGAGAACAAATGAATATAGTTGATTTTATTGTGCTAGGAACCGTAACCGAAGATTATACTTGAGTATATCGAGGTAAAGTGACAACATAAAAAGCCCTCTGAAAATCAGAGAGCTAATTTGAGATTGGGATAAAATCCTAGTGAAACAAAAAAATCTACACGGTCAGAAAAGTCTCTATCGTGCC
>CAURTM010000040.1:0-13946 GCA_963527735.1 uncultured Streptococcus sp. | reverse complement strand
ATGCCTGTCCAGTTTGTGGTTTTACTGTCCCAGAGTTAGAGCCTCGTCTCTTCTCTTTCAATGCTCCTTTTGGTTCTTGTAGTGAGTGTGACGGCTTGGGCATCAAGCTGGAGGTGGATACTGATTTGGTAGTGCCAGATGCCAGCAAAACCTTACGTGAGGGAGCCTTGGCTCCTTGGAATCCTATCTCATCCAACTACTATCCAAACATGCTAGAGCAGGCTATGACAGCCTTTGGAGTGGATATGGATAAGCCTTTTGAGGACTTGTCAGAAGAAGATAAGAACTTGATTCTCTATGGGTCTGATGGCAAGGAATTCCATTTCCACTATGAAAATGAATTTGGTGGCGTGCGTGATATCGACATTCCGTTTGAAGGAGTTGTCAATAATATCAAGCGTCGTTATCACGAGACAAACAGCGACTACACTCGCACCCAGATGCGCCTCTACATGAATGAGTTGACCTGCGGAACTTGTCGTGGTTACCGTCTCAATGACCAGGCCTTGTCTGTCCGTGTTGGTGGCGAGCAAGGACCACATATCGGAGAAATTTCAGACCTGTCTATCGCAGACCACTTGGACTTGGTGAGCCAGCTGATCTTATCTGAAAATGAAGCGATTATTGCTCGTCCCATTCTCAAGGAAATCAAGGACCGTTTGACCTTCCTTAATAACGTGGGTCTTAACTATCTGACTCTGTCTCGTTCAGCAGGAACCCTTTCAGGTGGGGAAAGTCAGCGTATTCGCTTGGCAACCCAGATTGGTTCTAACCTATCAGGAGTCCTTTATATTCTAGACGAGCCGTCAATCGGTCTTCACCAGAGGGATAATGACCGTCTGATTGCCAGTCTCAAAAAGATGCGTGACTTGGGTAATACACTCATTGTGGTGGAACATGACGAAGATACCATGCGCGAAGCGGATTATCTGATTGACGTTGGTCCCGGTGCCGGTGTTTTTGGTGGGGAGATTGTTGCTGCAGGAACACCCAAGCAAGTGGCTCGTAACAGCAAGTCTATCACAGGTCAGTACTTGTCAGGCAAACGTGCCATTCCAGTGCCAGAAGAGCGCCGTGTCGGAAATGGTCGTTTTATCGAGGTGACAGGAGCGTGTGAGAACAACCTGCAAAATGTCACAGCTCGCTTTCCACTAGGAAAATTCATCGCCGTTACAGGGGTATCTGGCTCAGGGAAATCGACCCTCATCAACAGCATTCTCAAAAAAGCTATTGCCCAGAAGCTCAACCGTAATTCAGACAAACCTGGTAAGTTTAAGACTATTACAGGGATTGAGCATGTCGACCGCTTGATTGATATTGACCAGAGCCCTATCGGACGGACGCCGAGGTCCAACCCAGCTACCTATACAGGAGTTTTTGACGATATACGTGACCTTTTTGCCCAGACAAATGAGGCTAAGATTCGTGGTTACAAAAAGGGACGTTTCAGTTTCAACGTTAAGGGAGGTCGCTGTGAAGCCTGCTCAGGTGACGGGATCATCAAGATTGAGATGCACTTCTTGCCAGATGTTTATGTGGCTTGTGAGGTCTGCCACGGAACCCGCTACAACAGTGAAACTCTAGAAGTTCACTACAAGGAAAAAAATATTTCACAGGTCTTGGACATGACGGTCAACGATGCGGTGGAATTCTTCCAACATATTCCGAAAATTCAACGTAAACTTCAGACTATCAAGGATGTGGGACTGGGCTATGTGACGCTAGGTCAACCAGCTACCACTCTTTCTGGGGGAGAAGCCCAGCGTATGAAGCTGGCTAGCGAACTCCACAAACGCTCGACAGGCAAGTCATTCTATATTCTGGATGAACCGACGACAGGACTCCATACAGAGGATATCGCTCGCTTGCTCAAGGTTTTAGCTCGCTTTGTAGACGATGGCAATACAGTCCTTGTTATCGAGCACAATCTGGATGTTATTAAGACGGCAGACCATATCATCGACTTGGGACCTGAGGGCGGTGTCGGTGGTGGAACCATCATCGCAACAGGAACTCCAGAAGAAGTAGCGGCCAATGAAGCCAGCTACACAGGACATTATTTGAAAGGAAAATTACATCATGAATAAACGTGTACAAGCATTTCTAGCTAAAATGCAAGAAAAAGAACTAGATGGCATCATCATCAATAACCTTAAAAACGTCTATTATTTGACTGGTTTTTGGGGCTCAAACGGAACAGTCTTTATCAGCCGTGACCGTCAGGTCTTGGTGACAGACTCTCGCTATATCATTGCAGCCAAGCAAGAAACCAGTGGTTTTGAAATCGTAGCAGATCGCGATGAATTGGCTGTCATTGCAGGAATTGTCAAGGACATGGGCTTGTCTCGAATCGGTTTTGAAGATGAGATTTCAGTTTCTTATTATCATCGTATGCAGGTCGCCTTTGAAGGAATTGACTTGCTTCCGCAAACTCAATTTGTTGAAGGTCTTCGAATGATTAAGGATGAAGCGGAGATTGCAGCTATTCGCAAGGCTTGTTCTATCTCAGACCAAGCTTTCCGCGATGCGCTTGACTTTATTAAGCCAGGAAAGACTGAAATTGAGATTGCCAACTTCCTTGACTTCCGTATGCGTGAGTTGGGAGCATCTGGCTTGTCTTTTGATACGATCCTAGCTAGCGGTATCAATTCTTCCAAACCTCATGCTCATCCTATGCACAAACCAGTTGAGCTAGGAGAAGCCATTACCATGGACTTCGGTTGCCTTTATGACCACTATGTCAGTGATATGACCCGGACTATCTACTTGGGACACGTCAGTGATGAGCAGGCAGAGATTTACAATACGGTTTTTAAAGCCAACCAAGCCTTGATTGACCAGGCTAAGGCTGGCTTAGGTTTCCGTGACTTTGACAAAATCCCTCGTGATATTATTATCGAGGCGGGCTATGGCGACTACTTTACCCACGGTATTGGACACGGTATTGGACTGGATATCCATGAGGAACCATACTTTAGCCAGACTTCTACAGAAACTATTAAGGCGGGTATGGCCTTGACCGATGAACCAGGTATCTATATCGAAGGCAAATATGGTGTTCGTATCGAGGATGATATCCTGATTACAGAGACAGGTTGTGAATTATTGACCCTTGCTCCAAAAGAGTTGATAGTCATTTAAGAGTTAAACAACTCAAATGATTGACTTTTAAAATTTAAAGGTTTATACTGAAAGACGAAAACGGTAGGTGAGGCTACCATAGGGATACGGATGACTACCGCAAAGCAGTGGAGACACTACTCGTTGGTCAACAGTCCTGGTCGCGAAGGCCAAGACTAAGCTCATTACATTGCCCTATGGAGTTAAAGCTTGAACGAAAAAACAGATAATTAGTTTTTTAATCCTGCCATTTTATGGTGGGATTTTCTACTGTTTAAAACAAAGAAAGGAGACAGACGATGCAAATTGACGATCATCCGGAACCGCACATACACAGCCAATCGCTGATTTGTGTCGTTCTGCCCTTATAAAGTGATTGGTCTCTGTGTATGAAACACATCATTCATACAGATAGGAGAAACCAATGAAAACTACAAAAGAAAGATTAGCAACAGCTATTCATACATCTTTAAACGAAACTCTATCTTTTTATAAGACAAGTCTAACAGGCTTGACTGAGGAGCAGGTGGAGAAAAATCGTGACCTATATGGCGAAAATACCATCACAAAGGGTCAAGAAGACAGTATCCTCAAAAAGATTTACGAATCCATTATCAATCCTTTTACAATCATCTTGCTGGTCATCGCCGTGATTTCCTTGGTGACCAATGTCTGGTTGGCAAAACCAGGTCAAGAAGATCCGACAACTTCCATTATCATCGTTGTCCTAGTCCTCATTTCTGGTGGCATACGCTTTGTCCAAGAACTCCGTAGTGATAAGGCTGCGACCAATCTATCAAAAATGATTGTCAACACAGCGACTGTCATTCGTCAAGGAGAAATTCAAGAAGTACCTATCGATGATTTGGTAGTAGGTGATGTGGTTAAATTAAGCGCTGGAGATATGATTCCAGCAGATCTTCTTTTATTTGAGTCGCGCGACTTCTTTGTACAACAGTCTGGTTTGACAGGAGAAAGCGATGCAGTTGAAAAATTGGCCTTGACCAAGGCAACAGACCAACAATCTGATAGCCTTCTTGAAGCTGAATCCTTGGCCTTTATGGGAACCAATGTTTTGTCTGGTAGTGCTAAGGCCGTGGTTTTGGCAGTTGGTGATGCTACCATGATGGGAGCTATTGAGCAGACTCTAAACACCTATGATGAGCCTACTTCGTTTGAACGGGAGATGAATAGTATTTCTTGGCTCTTGATTCGCTTGATGTTGGTTATGGTTCCCATCGTTTTCTTGTCCAATGGTTTAACAGATGGTGATTGGTTAGAAGCAGGTGTATTTGCACTGAGTGTCGGTGTTGGATTGACACCTGAGATGCTTCCTATGATTATTACCGCTAGCCTAGCAAAGGGTTCTATTATCATGGCCAAGGAAAAAGTGGTTATCAAAAAACTCAATGCCATACAGGACTTAGGGGCGATTGATATCTTGTGTACAGATAAAACAGGAACTCTAACCCAAGATGAAATTGTCCTTGAATATCCCTTGGACATCCACGGACGCTTGGATTTGACCGTCTTGAGACGAGCTTATCTCAATTCTTATTTTCAAACGGGCTTGAAAAATTTGATGGACAGAGCCATCATCAAACGGACTGAAAAGGAAGCCAAAGAACACGATATCCTACAAAATCTGGCTCAAACCTTTCAAAAAATAGATGAGCTTCCCTTTGATTTTGAACGTAGACGGATGAGTGTTATCGTTAAGGATGAACACGAAACGGTTAGTTTGGTAACCAAGGGTGCCCTTGAGGAAATGTTGACGATTTCCAGTCATGCGGAATACCAAGGAGTGATTACTCCCTTGACAGATGTTATTAGAGAAGAAATCTTAGCAGAAGTCAGACAGCTAAATCAACAAGGTTTGCGTGTCTTGGGAGTGGCCTATAAGTCAGGTTTGAGGGAAGGTCATGCCTATACAGTTGATGACGAAGGGGATATGATTCTAACTGGTTATTTAGCTTTCCTAGATCCTCCTAAACCATCTGCAGCACCAGCAATTAAGGCTTTGTTAGAACATGGGGTTCAAACAAAGATTTTGACGGGAGACAATGAAAAAGTTACCCAAGCAGTCTGTGAAAAGGTTGGTTTGGATATCAATCAGATGCTGTTGGGGTCTGAAATTGATCAGATGAGTGATCAAGAATTGGCTCAAGCCGTAGAGGAGGTAACAGTCTTTGCCAAACTTTCTCCTGACCAAAAAGCAAGGATTATTTTGCAATTTAAGGCTAACGGTCATGCTGTTGGCTATATGGGAGATGGGATCAATGATGCTCCTTCTATGAAAGTTGCAGATGTGGGGATTTCTGTTGATACAGCAGTAGATATTGCCAAAGAAACAGCTGATGTTATCCTACTTGATAAGGATCTCATGGTGCTTGAAAAAGGACTGGTTGAAGGTCGTAAGGTCTATGCCAATATGACTAAATATATCAAAATGACAGTGAGTTCTAATTTTGGAAATATCTTATCCCTATTGGTCTCTGGAATCTTTTTGCCATTTTTACCAATGGCACCAGTCCATTTGATTATCCTAAATTTAGTCTATGATTTGTCTTGTATTGCCTTGCCTTTTGACAAGGTGGATAAAGATTTTTTGAGAAATCCGCATACCTGGGAAGCTAAGTCTATCACACGTTTCATGGTTTGGATGGGGCCTATCTCTTCTGCCTTTGATATTTTGACCTTTATTTTGCTTTATTTTATCATTGTACCCATGACGACAGGTCATGCCTATGTTCATGGAGCAGAGTCGGCCGTAGGATTTATTGTCTTGTTCCAGACAGGTTGGTTTATCGAGTCCATGTGGTCACAAACTATGGTTATCCATATGTTGCGTTCAGCCAAAATTCCCTTTTTACAAAGTCGTCCAGCTTGGCTAGTCCTTGTGACAACCTTATTGGCTGCAGCCTTTGTGACCTTCCTTCCCTACAGTCCACTCGCAGTCCTACTTCATCTAACTCCTTTAAAACCGATTTATTTCATCTTTTTACTTTTCATCATTATTTTGTATATGATTAGTGTGACAATTGTGAAAAAAATCTATATCAAGAAATATCAAGAATGGCTGTAAATTTCATTTTGTCAAGAAAAAAGTACGAAAATGACGAAAAAAGTTAAAAAAATTTAAAAATAGGTCGCAAGTCGGATGTTTTTTATGGTATAATAGACTAAACTGATAGTAACATGTAGCGAAAGGGGTAGGTACATGATCAAAATTTATACAGTCTCAAGTTGTACTAGCTGTAAAAAAGCAAAAACCTGGCTCAATGCCCACCAGTTAAGTTATAAAGAACAAAACCTTGGTAAAGAAGGAATTACGAGAGAAGAATTACTGGATATTCTGACAAAAACAGATAACGGAATAGCCAGCATCGTTTCGTCTAAAAATCGCTATGCCAAAGCCCTTGGAGTGGATATTGAAGATTTGAGTGTCAATGAAGTCCTCAATCTGATTATGGAAACACCGAGAATTTTAAAGAGCCCAATCCTTGTGGATGAAAAACGCCTGCAAGTTGGCTATAAGGAAGACGATATTCGTGCCTTCCTACCACGCTCTGTCCGTAATGTAGAAAATGCAGAAGCACGTTTGCGTGCAGCTCTATAAACATCAAGGCTGGGAGCAATTCCCAGTCTTATTCTATTTTAATTTCAAAAAGAAAGAAGAAAGAAATGAAAAAAATTGTTCTTGTTAGTCTAGCTTTCCTTTTTGTCCTAGTTGGTTGCGGACAGAAAAAAGAAACTGGAACAGCTACAAAAACAGAAAAGGATACGCTTCAGTCGGCATTGCCAGTTATTGAAAATGCCGAGAAGAATACAGTTGTAACCAAGACTTTGGTTTTGCCGAAATCAGATGATGGTAGCCAGCAAACCCAAACCATTACATACAAGGACAAGACTTTTTTGAGCCTAACCATCCAACAAAAGCGTCCAGTTTCTGATGAGTTGAAGACCTATATTGACCAACATGGAGTGGAAGAAACCCAAAAAGCTCTTCTCGAGGCGGAGGAGAAGGATGAGTCCATCATAGAAGCTCGTAAATTAGCAGGCTTTAAGCTTGAAACAAAACTATTGAGTGCAACAGAACTTCAAACAACGACTAGTTTTGATTTTCAAGTTCTGGATGTCAAGAAGGCTTCTCAGTTAGAATATTTGAAGAACATTGGTTTAGAAAATCTCTTGAAGAATGAACCAAGCAAATATATTTCAGACAGATTGGCAAATGGCGCGACAGAACAATAGAAAATCCAAATAAATAGACTGCCTGAATTGTAGAACGTAAGGAATTATGCTATAATGGTACTATTCTAAGGAAAGAGGGTGTTAGAATGGGATTTACTGAAGAAACAGTACGTTTTAAATTGGACGATTCCAATAAAAAAGAAATTAGCGAAACTTTGACTGATGTCTATGCTTCGTTGAACGATAAGGGCTACAACCCAATTAACCAAATCGTAGGTTACGTATTGAGTGGAGACCCTGCCTACGTTCCTCGTTATAATAATGCACGAAATCAAATCCGTAAGTATGAGCGCGATGAAATCGTTGAGGAATTGGTCCGCTACTACCTTAAAGGACAAGGAGTCGATCTATAACCTATGAGAATTATGGGATTGGACGTCGGTTCAAAAACGGTAGGGGTGGCCATTAGCGATCCGCTTGGTTTTACAGCTCAAGGACTTGAAATCATCCAAATCAATGAGGAGCAAGGCCAATTTGGTTTTGACCGCGTTAAGGAGTTGGTTGATACTTACAAGGTGGAACGATTTGTAGTGGGCTTGCCTAAAAACATGAACAATACAAGTGGACCGCGCGTGGAAGCTAGTCAAGCATACGGAGCAAAGCTAGAAGAGCTTTTTGGTTTACCAGTAGACTATCAAGATGAACGCTTGACAACAGTTGCCGCAGAGCGCATGTTGATTGAACAAGCAGATATTAGTCGCAACAAGCGCAAGAAAGTCATTGATAAGTTAGCAGCTCAGCTGATTTTACAAAATTATTTAGATAGAAAATTTTAATATAAAGGAGAGGCTATGTCACACGATCATAACCACGACCACGAAGAACGTGAATTAATCACACTAGTAGATGAGCAAGGAAATGAAACCTTGTTTGAAATCCTTTTGACGATTGACGGAAAAGAAGAATTTGGTAAAAACTATGTTCTTCTAGTACCAGTTAACGCAGAAGAAGACGAAGACGGACAAGTTGAAATCCAAGCTTACTCATTCATCGAAAACGAAGATGGAACAGAAGGCGAATTGCAACCAATCCCAGAAGACTCAGAAGACGAATGGAACATGATTGAAGAAGTCTTCAATAGTTTTATGGAGGAGTAAACACGTCCAGTGGACGTGTTTAGCCCTGCGCTAGAAATTAGAAACGCAGGCACATCCAGTGAACATTTTTACCCCAGTTCCTTTAAATAAGAGAGAACTGGTAAGTCTGGGAGACTGTATCACCCCAACTCCTAGAAATTGAAAGAGTTGGAACATCCAGTGGATGTTTTTAGCCCACGTTAACTTCATAGTTGCTAGTGATTAGCTAACCAGGTAAGAGGTCGGGACGAAAATCCTGGCCTCGTTTTTTTGTTATCTACGGAATTTTGCTAGATAATTGATTAGACTTTTGTCAAGGAGATGTGTATGTTTGAAGTAGAAGAATGGCTCCATAGTCGGATTGGTTTGAATTTTCGATCAGGTTTGGGCCGAATACAGCAAGCGGTGGATTTGTTGGGGAATCCCGAGAAATCTTATCCTATTATCCACGTAACAGGAACTAATGGGAAAGGATCTACCATTGCTTTTATGAGGGAGTTATTTATGGGACATGGCAAAAAAGTTGCGACCTTTACCTCCCCTCATATCGTCTCTATCAATGATCGAATCTGCATTAACGGGCAACCAATAGCTGACGCAGACTTCATCCGTTTGGCTAATCAGGTCAAGGAGATGGAGAAAACGCTTCTGCAAACCCATGACCAGTTGTCCTTTTTTGAATTGCTGACCTTGATTGCTTTTCTTTATTTTAGAGAGCAAGAGGTGGATTTGGTTCTACTAGAAGTGGGAATTGGTGGCTTACTTGACACAACCAATGTGGTAACTGGAGAGATTGCTGTCATTACCTCCATCGGACTTGACCATCAGGAGACTCTGGGTGACAGTATAGCAGCAATCGCAGAGCAGAAAGCTGGCATTTTTAAGGCTGGTAAAAAGGCAGTGATTGCGAAATTGCCTCCAGAAGCTAGACTTGTCTGTCAGAAAAAAGCCGAATCTTTAGCTGTTGACCTTTATCAGGCAGGTCAGGATTTTTCAATGCTGAATGGGGATTTTTCAAGCTCTTTGGCTAACCTTTCACAGTTGAAAATAGGTTTAGAAGGAACTTATCAGCAGGAAAATGCAGCTTTGGCGTTGCAAACTTTTCTTCTTTTTATGGGAGAAAGAAAGGAATCTGTTGATGAGCAGGTTGTAAGAAAGGCTTTGGAGAAGACACATTGGGCTGGTCGCTTGGAGCGTATTCGTCCGCAGATATACTTGGACGGTGCCCATAACCTCCCTGCCTTGACTCGCTTGGTTGAGTTTATCAAAGAAAAAGAGCAGGAAGGCTATCGACCTCAAATCCTCTTTGGAGCCTTGAAACGTAAGGATTATCAAGGAATGTTGGCTTATCTGACTCAAAAATTGCCTCAGGTGGAACTCAAGGTGACTGGTTTTGACTATCAAGGTTCTCTGGACGAGACAGATGTAACAGGTTACGATGTCATTCCTTCTTACAGAGAATTTATTAGCAGTTTTGAAGAAAGAGCCGATACCAAGGATTTGTTATTCATTACAGGGTCTCTCTATTTTATCTCAGAAGTACGGAGCCACATACTGGGGCATGAGCAGATAAATTGACCTCTTTAGCAAGTCTTAGTCTCTTAGTAGCTTGTTCGCAAAGAACTCAACAGTTTCAACAGCCAGCAGCTCAACCGCAAACACAACAAACTCAGCAATCACAATCTGCTGCTTCATCTTCCACAGAAAATACAAACCGGGCAACGACAAGTTCTTCACAGAATGCGCCTGAGGCTCAACCAACTAATATTGATGGGACTTATACCGGTCAGGACGAAGGAGACCGTATCACTTTAGTGGTAACTGGAACAACTGGTACCTGGACACAGGTAGAAACTGATGGGGAACAAGAAATCAAACAGGTTAGCTTCGACGCCGCTAATCAATGCATGATTATTGGGGATGATGTCAAGATTTATGCAATCAATGGCAGTCAGATGATTATCGACGATATGGATAGAGAAGCATCTGATCGCATTGTTTTATCAAAATAGACTAGAAGGAGACTGGATTTTTCGGTCTCTTTTGCTTTTGCTCAGAAAAATGATTATAAATACTTGCCTTCTACCGAATACCTGAGTTATACTAGTTTTAATTACCTGTTTTTATCATTCAAAATATCAAGGAGGGGATATGAAATATAGAAAATTTCAATTATTGATGTCCAAGTATGGCTTTAGTCTTTCGATTATGCTGCTTGAACTTAGTCTTGTTTTTGGTCTCTTTCTTTATTTAGGGCGTATGGCCCCTATTCTATGGGTTGTTCTCTTAATCTTTATGAGTATGGCGACTATCGTAGCGATTGTCAATCGTTCCATGGCGCCTGAAAGCAAGGTAATGTGGTTAGTGGTAACTTTTGTTCCTGTCATTGGCCCCTTGCTCTATCTGATGTTTGGTGAAAGGCGATTGTCCAAAAAAGAAATCAAGCAGTTGGACAAACTTGGTTCCATGCATTTTCGGGAGGATAACAGTAAAGCTCTCCGCCAGAAATTGAAGGAAGAGGATAAGGCGGCTTACGGAGTTATCAAATCTTTGTTAAGTATGGATAGTAACGCCGATGTCTATGATCGAACAGACTCACAATTCTTTTCTTCGGGTGAAAGCATGTGGCAATATATGTTGGAAGACCTCAAGAAAGCTGAAAAGTTTATCTTTCTAGAGTACTATATTGTCGAAGAAGGTCTGATGTGGAATAGCATACTAGAAATACTAGAGCAAAAGGCAGCTCAGGGTGTAGAGATCAAGATGCTCTATGATGATATCGGCTGTATGGCGACTTTGCCTGGAGACTATACTATTCAGCTTCGTAGTCGAGGAATTGAAGCCCATAAATTTAACAAGGTGGTTCCTCGCTTGACGGTGGCTTACAACAATCGGGACCATCGGAAAATCCTTGTCATAGATGGTCAGGTAGCTTATACAGGAGGTATTAACTTAGCTGATGAGTATATCAACCATGTAGAACGTTTTGGCTACTGGAAGGACAGTGGGATTCGCTTAGATGGCCCTGGTGTCAAGGCTCTAACCCGTCTCTTTTTGATGACTTGGTACATCAATCGTGGGGAAATCAGCGATTTTGACCAGTATCACTTGGAAAATCAGCCTTGTTCTGGCCAAGGGCTCTGCATTCCTTACGGTAGTGGACCCAAGCCCATCTTCCGTACCCAGGTAGGGAAAAAAGTCTATCAAAGTTTGATTAATCAGGCTACTGATTCAGTCTATATCACAACACCCTATTTGATTATTGACTATGACTTAACAGAGAGTATTAAAAATGCGGCCATGAGGGGTGTTGATGTCCGCATTGTGACCCCTTTCATTCCAGATAAGAAATTAATCCAACTCATCACAAGAGGGGCCTATCCGGATTTGTTGTCAGCAGGAGTAAGGATTTTTGAGTATAGTCCAGGCTTTATCCACAGTAAACAAATCCTAGTGGATAAGGACTTTGCTGCAGTTGGAACGATTAATTTAGATTATAGAAGTTTGCTTCACCACTATGAAAATGCAGTCTTGCTATATAAAACAGAATCAATCACTGAGATTCAAAAAGATTTTCAAGAGATTTTTTCAGCATCGCAAGAAATTTTCCCTCATACGATAAAAAATAGCTGGTATCAAAAATTGATTAAGGAAATTGCCCAGTTATTTGCCCCTATCTTATAAGAAATCTAGGACTGAGTATATGACTGAGTCCTCTTTTTCTTGCTTTTTACGAATAAGAAGATGTAGGAGGAAAGATGCTGACTCAGAAAGAATTGAACTATATCACGACATTTAAACAGACACATTTACACCGATTTCGAGAAATTGAAACCTTTGTGAAACTATGCAAAAAATCACTCAAACACCCATCGCCAGCTGACAATCCTAGGACTTTTTGATATACTAAGACAGATAAATTGAATAGGAGAAACGATATGAGTGTGTATGGTAGAGTAGAAGAAGTTCATCAGGAGAATCGTGAACCTCTAGAATACCAAATCGAACAAGAATCGCATCATCGTGAATCAAGTCGTCTTCCTTTGGTGAAAATTTTACTATGGAGTACGCTTGTAACGGGGATAACTCTAGGAGTACCGCTATTACTCGATTTAATGAGTGCACAGGAAGTGCAGGATTTTTATGCAGGTTGGGCCCTTCATCAGACAGGGAAGATTTACAGCGACTATTATGGAAGTCAAGGTTTGCTTTATTATTTGCTGACTTACGTGACTCAGGGCGGATTTTTCTTTGCCATCTTTGAGTGGTTAGCCTTGGTAGCAGGAGGATTTTTCCTTTTTAGATCAGCGGACACCTTGACAGAGCAAGGAGACCAAGCTGGACAACTGGTGACTATTTTTTATATGCTAGTTACAGGTCTTGCTTTTGGTGGAGGCTATGCGACTATTTTAGCGCTTCCTTTCTTATTCGCAGCCTTTAGTTTAGTTGCGGCTTACCTAAGCAATCCAAGCCATGATAAGGGATTTGTACGGATTGGGCTGGCTTTGGCGGGCGGATTTTTCTTTGCTCCCTTGTCATCGTTCCTGTTTATTGCTGTAGTGAGTTTAGGCTTGTTGGTCTTTAACCTTGGGCATAGACGCTTTGCGCATGGGTTTTATCAGTTTCTTGCAGTGGCTTTAGGTTTTTCACTTGTCTTTTATCCAACTGCTTACTATAGTGTGGCAACAGGAAGTTTTGGGGATGCGATTAGTGGAATTTTGTATCCAATTCATTCCATTCGTTTGGTTTCTGTTTCGGCATTGTTAGAAAATGTTTTGTTTTACGGGTTGTTGGCTCTTGGCATGGGTGTTTTGGTTTTTGTCTTTTTAGGTCTCTTTCAATCTAAATCCTCTAAACTATATGTCATCTCAGTGCCTGCGAGTTTGTTCCTGATTTTAGGTTTGATAGTGATTTACTTTACACAGGATCCTCTACATGCATCCCGTTTGATGCTCATTTTTCCGGTCTTTCTTCTACTTTTAGTGTCCAATATCAAGGGGCAACAGAGTGGTCGTAGCGTTAGAAGAAGACGCAGAGAAGAGTCTGTTGGTCTCTGGCATCGCTATACTAAAGGAAATCTTTACCTACCGATTTTAACTTTGTTATATCTTTTGGCTGTTCCTTTTTTGATGAGATTTGTCCTTTATCCAGTACCTTATCAAGAACGTGATCGTCTTGCTGATTTGGTGAAAGAGGAGACAAGTACGGAAGATGTTGTATATGCATGGGATGATACTGCAACTCTTTATCGTAAGAGTGAGCGCTTGTCGCCATCGGCTATTTTGTCCCCGTTGCACTATACAGCAACTGAGGAAAATCGGAATAAGCTACTCAATGACTTGAAAGAAAAACAACCTAAGGTGATTGTGGTGAATGATAAGGTAGCAGTCTGGTCTGAAGTGGAAACAATCTTGAAAGAAAATTACCAACCAGTAAAGACTGATTACTCAGAGTTTAAAGTCTATAAAATTAAATAACTAAATCAATATCTTGTGT
>CAURTM010000039.1:0-14363 GCA_963527735.1 uncultured Streptococcus sp. | reverse complement strand
CAAATCCACACGAAGCGGTCATGATGGCTAGCCTTAACCCAGCAAAATCTGTTCATATTGACGATGTCTGTGGACAAATTCGTGAAGGTTATGATGCAGATTTTATTGTTTTAGACAAAGATTTGGAATTGGTAGCAACCTATCTAGATGGTGTGAAACGTTATCAAGCATAAGAGAGAAAGCAGAAGTTAGAGACTAGCTTCTGCTTTTTTATCTATATTGCTTTACTGGTAAATAAAAAAGTTAAGAAAATCACAAAAAGACTTGAACAAGCAGATGAAAAGGCTTACAATTATATTATAAATAGTACAAATAAAAAAACGGAGGAAAGCTTTATGAAAGCCTATACTTATGTTAAACCAGGACTTGCTTCTTTTGTTGATGTAGACAAACCAGTTATTCGCAAGCCAACAGACGCTATTGTGCGTATCGTAAAAACTACTATTTGTGGAACAGACCTCCATATTATCAAAGGGGATGTTCCTGCTTGCCAAAGTGGTACCATTCTTGGTCACGAAGGGATTGGGATTGTTGAAGAAGTTGGAGAAGGAGTTTCGAACTTCAAAAAAGGCGACAAGGTCTTGATTTCTTGTGTCTGTGCCTGTGGTAAATGCTACTACTGTAAAAAAGGAATTTATGCCCACTGTGAAGACGAAGGGGGCTGGATTTTCGGTCACTTGATTGACGGTATGCAGGCTGAATATCTACGTGTCCCTCATGCAGATAACACTCTTTACCATACTCCAGAAGACTTGTCAGATGAAGCCTTGGTTATGCTATCAGACATTTTGCCTACTGGGTATGAAATTGGTGTCTTGAAAGGAAAAGTAGAACCTGGTTGTAGCGTAGCCATTATCGGTTCAGGTCCAGTTGGATTGGCTGCTCTTTTGACAGCCCAATTCTATTCACCAGCTAAATTGATTATGGTGGACTTAGACGATAACCGCTTGGAAACTGCTGTATCATTTGGTGCGACTCATAAGATTAATTCTTCAGACCCTGAAAAAGCTATTAAAGAAATTTATGATTTGACAGATGGACGTGGTGTGGATGTCGCTATCGAAGCTGTTGGTATTCCTGCAACATTTGATTTCTGTCAAAAGATTATCGGTGTAGACGGAACGGTTGCCAACTGTGGTGTACATGGTAAACCAGTCGAATTCGATTTAGACAAACTTTGGATTCGCAACATCAATGTAACAACTGGTTTGGTATCTACAAATACAACTCCGCAATTGTTGAAAGCACTTGAAAGTCATAAGATTGAACCAGAAAAATTGGTAACTCACTATTTCAAACTCAGTGAAATTGAAAAAGCTTATGAAGTCTTCAGTAAGGCAGCAGACCACCATGCAATTAAGGTCATCATCGAAAACGATATTTCTGAAGCCTAGGTAGTAAAAAGATTTTGGAACATAAGCACATAGAAATTCAGTCATCCATCAGATGGCTGGATTTTTTATCTGGAAATTAAGAAATGAGCATATTTCTTTCCTTGTTTAGCGGAATTGGTTATAATATACGGTACAAAGGAATGAATGAATATGTATCGTGTTATAGAAATGTACGGAGATTTTGAACCGTGGTGGTTCTTAGAAGGTTGGGAAGAAGATATTGTAGCTAGTAAGAAATTTGATCAGTATTATGATGCTCTCAAATACTACAAAACTTGCTGGTTTAGATTGGAACAAGAATCCCCTCTTTATAAAAGTAGAAGTGACTTGATGACTATTTTTTGGGACCCAGAAGACCAACGCTGGTGTGATGAATGTGACGAGTATTTACAACAATACCATTCTTTGGCTCTTTTGCAGGATGAGCAGGTTATCCCAGATGAAAAATTACGTCCAGGCTATGAAAAACAAACAGGTAAGGAAAGGCACCGTTCTTGCCGTATGAAATTAAAATAGAGAAAAAGTAACTTTTTTGGAGTTGCTTTTTTTATTTTTCCAAATCTTTGCGAATAGTATAGGTGAGGAGGTAAGTATGGTTCAAGAAATTGCACAAGAAATCATTCGTTCGGCTCGGAAAAAAGGGGCGCAAGACATTTATTTTGTCCCCAAGTTAGACGCCTATGAGCTTCATATGAGGGTAGGAGACGAGCGCTGTAAAATCGGTTGTTATGATTTTGAAAAGTTTGCGGCCGTCATCAGTCACTTTAAGTTTGTAGCTGGTATGAATGTTGGAGAAAAGCGACGTAGTCAACTTGGTTCGTGTGATTATGCCTATGACCAGAAGATGGCATCTCTACGCTTGTCTACTGTAGGCGATTATCGAGGGCATGAGAGTTTAGTTATTCGCTTGTTGCATGATGAGGAGCAGGATTTGCATTTTTGGTTTCAGGATATTGGAGAATTGGGTAAGCAGTACAGGCAACGGGGACTTTATCTTTTTGCTGGTCCAGTCGGAAGTGGCAAGACAACCCTGATGCACGAATTGGCCAAGTCCCTTTTTAAGGGACAACAAGTCATGTCCATTGAAGATCCAGTTGAGATCAAGCAGGACGACATGCTTCAGTTGCAGTTGAACGAAGCAATCGGGTTGACGTATGAAAATCTAATCAAACTTTCTTTGCGCCATCGACCAGACCTCCTGATTATCGGAGAAATTCGAGACAGCGAAACGGCGCGTGCAGTGGTTAGAGCTAGTTTGACAGGGGCGACAGTCTTTTCAACCATTCATGCCAAGAGTATCCGAGGTGTTTATGAGCGCTTGCTGGAGTTGGGTGTGAGTGAGGAGGAATTGGCAGTCGTTCTGCAAGGAGTCTGCTACCAGAGATTAATCGGGGGAGGAGGAATCGTTGACTTTGCAAACAAAGACTATCAAGAACACCAGCCAACTAGCTGGAATGAACAGATTGACCAGCTTCTTAAAGATGGACATATCACAAGTCTTCAGGCTGAAACGGAAAAAATTAGCTACAGCTAAGCAAAAAAATATCATCACCCTGTTTAACAATCTCTTTTCCAGCGGTTTTCATCTGGTGGAGACCATCTCCTTTTTAGATAGGAGTGCCTTGTTGGACAAGCAGTGTGTGACACAAATGCGCACGGGCTTGTCTCAGGGGAAATCATTCTCAGAAATGATGGAAAGTTTGGGCTTTTCAAGTGCCATTGTCACTCAGTTATCCCTAGCGGAAGTCCATGGAAATCTCCACCTGAGTTTGGGAAAGATAGAAGAGTATCTAGACAATCTGGCCAAGGTCAAGAAAAAATTAATTGAAGTAGCGACCTATCCCTTGATTTTGCTGGGTTTTCTTCTCTTAATCATGCTGGGGCTACGGAACTACCTACTACCACAACTGGATAGTAGTAATATTGCCACCCAAATTATTGGCAATCTGCCACAAATTTTTCTAGGAATGGTAGGGTTTGTTTCAGTAGGTGTTCTTTTAGCACTAACTTTTTATAAAAGAAGTTCTAAGATGCGCGTCTTTTCTATCCTAGCACGCATTCCTTTTCTTGGAATCTTTGTGCAGACCTATTTGACAGCCTATTATGCGCGTGAGTGGGGGAATATGATTTCGCAGGGAATGGAGCTGACGCAGATTTTTCAAATCATGCAGGAACAAGGTTCTCAGCTCTTTAAAGAAATCGGTCAAGACCTAGCTCAATCCCTACAAAGTGGCCGCGAATTTTCTCAAACCATAGCGACCTATCCTTTCTTTAAGAAGGAGTTGAGTCTCATTATCGAGTATGGGGAAGTCAAGTCCAAGCTGGGTAGTGAGTTGGAAATCTATGCTGAAAAAACTTGGGAAGCCTTTTTTACCCGAGTCAACCGCACCATGAATTTGGTGCAACCGCTGGTTTTTATCTTTGTGGCACTGATTATCGTTTTACTTTATGCGGCAATGCTCATGCCCATGTATCAAAATATGGAGGTAAATTTTTAACATGAAAAAAATGATGACATTCTTGAAAAAAGCTAAGGTTAAAGCTTTTACACTTGTGGAAATGTTGGTGGTCTTGCTCATCATCAGCGTGCTTCTATTACTCTTTGTACCTAATTTGACCAAGCAAAAAGAGGCGGTCAATGACAAAGGAAAAGCTGCTGTTGTTAAGGTGGTGGAAAGCCAGGCAGAGCTTTATAGCTTAGATAAAAATGAAGATGCTAGCCTAAGTAAGTTACAAGCAGATGGGCGAATCACAGAAGAACAGGCTAAAGCTTATAAAGAATACCATGCTAAACAAAATACCAGTCAAACCGTTGCAGATTAAGGCCTTTACCATGCTTGAAAGTCTCTTGGTTTTGGGTCTTGTGAGTATTCTTGCCTTGGGCTTATCCGGCTCTGTCCAGTCCACTTTTGCGGCGGTGGAGGAGCAGATTTTCTTTATGGAGTTTGAAGAACTCTATCGGGAAACCCAAAAACGCAGTGTAGCTAGTCAGCAAAAGACTAGTCTAAACTTAAATGGGCAGATGATTAGCAATGGCAGTCAAAAGTTGACAGTTCCTAAAGGAATTCGAGCACCATCGGGCCAAAGTATCACATTTGACCGAGCTGGGGGCAATTCGTCCCTGGCTAAGGTTGAATTTCAGACCAGTAAAGGAGCGATTCGCTATCAATTATATCTAGGAAATGGAAAAATTAAACGCATTAAGGAAACAAAAAATTAGGGCAGTGATTTTACTGGAAGCAGTAGTTGCTCTAGCTATCTTTGCCAGCATTGCGACCCTCCTTTTGGGACAAATTCAGAAAAATAGGCAAGAAGAAGCAAAAATCTTGCAAAAGGAAGAAGTCTTAAGGGTAGCTAAGATGGCCCTGCAGACAGGTCAAAATCAGGTAAACATCAACGGAGTTGAGATTCAGGTGTTTTCTAGTGAAAAGGGATTGGAGGTCTACCATGGTTCAGAACAGTTGTTGGCTATCAAAGAGCCATAAGGTCAAGGCTTTTACCTTGTTAGAATCCCTGATTGCCCTCATTGTCATCAGTGGAAGCTTACTCCTCTTTCAAGCCATGAGTCAGCTCCTCATTTCAGAAGTTCGCTACCAGCAACAAAGCGAGCAAAAGGAGTGGCTCTTGTTTGTGGACCAGTTGGAGGCAGAATTAGACCGTTCGCAGTTCGAAAAAGTGGAAGGCAATCGCATTTATATGAAGCAAGATGGCAAGGACATCGCTATCGGTAAGTCCAAGTCAGACGATTTTCGTAAAACAGATGCCAGTGGACGGGGTTATCAGCCGATGGTTTATGGCCTTAAATCTGCGCAGATTACAGAGGACAATCAACTGGTTCGCTTTCATTTCCAGTTCCAAAAAGGCTTAGAAAGGGAGTTCATCTATCGTGTGGAGAAAGAAAAAGGTTAAAGCGGGTGTTCTCCTCTACGCAGTCACCATAGCAGCCATCTTTAGTCTTTTGTTACAATTTTACTTGAACCGACAAGTCGCCCACTATCAAGACTACGCTTTGAATAAAGAAAAATTGGTTGCTTTTGCCATGGCTAAACGAACCAAGGATAAAGCCGAGCAAGAAAGTGGGGAACAGGTTTTTAATCTAGGTCAGGTAAGCTATCAAAACAAGAAAACAAGCTTGGTGACGACGGTTCGTACGGATAAGAGCCAATATGAGTTCCTGTTTCCTTCCGTCAAAATAAAAGAAGAGAAAAGAGATAAAAAGGAAGAGGTAGCGACTAGTTCAAGTGAAAAAGCGGAGAAGAAAAAATCAGAAGAGAAGGTCGAAAAGAAAGAGAATTCTTAGCCAATCAAGCTACTTTGTGTTAAACTAAAAGTATGAAACATGATTTTAACCACAAAGCAAAAACTTTTGATTCCCCTAAAAATATCTTCCTTGCAAACTTGGTTTGTCAAGCAGTCGAGAAACAGATTGATCTTCTATCAGACAAAGAAATTTTGGATTTTGGTGGAGGGACGGGTCTGTTAACCTTGCCCCTAGCCAAGCAGGCCAAGTCTGTAACATTGGTGGATATTTCGGAGAAAATGCTGGAGCAAGCTCGTTTGAAAGCGGAGCAGCAAGAAATCAAGAATATCCAGTTTTTGGAGCAAGATTTACTGGAAAAACCCTTGGAGCAAGAGTTTGATCTCATTGTTGTTTGTCGTGTTCTTCATCATATGCCTGATTTGGATGCGGCTCTCTCACTGTTTCATCAACATCTGAGAGAAAACGGACAACTCCTCATTGCTGATTTTACCAAGACAGAAGCTAACCATCATGGATTTGAATTGGTTGAACTGGAAAACAAGCTAGCCCAGATTGGTTTTTCGAGCATTGATAGTCAGATCCTCTATAGTGCTGAAGACCTGTTTCAAGGAAATTACTCAGAACTCTTTTTAACAGTAGCCCAAAAATCACTCACCTAGTCAGGGAGTGATTTTTTTGTACGACGAGCATGCTGAGCCTCTGAGGAGTAAGTCCTCCGTGGGCACTCGTTACCCGTGAACCAAATAGTGATTCCCAAGTCTGATTATTATGAGATAGTAGAGGGGGGGATAGCGAAATCGTGGCTCTACGAACAGAAAGAGCATAGCGAGTTGTATACAGTTTTGAAGTTTTTTGCCTGTTTTACTAGTTTTATACAAAAAATGCACACCTGGTTTAATATATATATATATATATATATTAAGTAAAGCGATTTGCTGATTTTATTACTATTTTTGGGAGTGGTTTGATTTGTGGCAATATCAATGTTAGATATCCTTATACATAGAATTAAATAATAAAACTTTTTTATCATAAACATATATGGTGTTGACTTAATATATTCAAAGGAGTAGAATATAATCAGGGAAGAATATCTTTCTGGCAGAAGGAGTTAAATATGTTTTTTAGAAGACAAAAAGGTGAATATAGAGAGACGGATCGTGTGACCCGTTTCAAGTTGATCAAGTCGGGTAAGCATTGGTTGCGTGCCTCGACCTCTCAATTTGGTCTCTTTAAAGTCTTGCGTGGTGGTGTAGATGCTGCTCAGGTAACAACTGAAATGATCGAAGAGCAATCAGCAAATACACTGACTGGATTGGATATCCTGAAAGGGATAGCCGCAGCAGGGACGGTGCTTGGAGGAGCAGTTGCAACACAAACAACTGTTTATGCCAACGACGCTCTAGAAAAGACAGTAGAGTCAAATCAAACACTTGCGAATACAGACACAGTAACTTTGGGAACAGTAAAAGATCAGGAGGGGGCTCAAGCCGACAGCCTATCAGTTTCTGTCAGCCAAAGCCAATCCTTGTCTGAGGAAGCTTCCAAGAATGCAAGTAAACATCTTTCAGAAAGTGAAAGCCAATCAGTAAGTACTTCAACAAGTGCTTCTGTATCGGCAAGCACATCTGCTTCTGAAAGTGCAAGTACAAGTGCATCAGAGTCAGCCTCAACAAGTGCTTCTCAATCACAAGCTGGAGTAACTTCTGAACTTGCAAAACCAGCAACATCAGAGACAGCTTCAAACAAAGAGACATCTGTTCGTAAGGAAGATGCAGCTAACGCAACAGCTGACGCAGCTCTTTCAAAAGTTATCACTGAAAGCCTCGCATCTCTACAAGCAGTTGAAACTCGTTTGAGCCAAATCACATCAACGACTTCAAGTTTGGTGGATACAACGACAACAGCTGCCGTAGCGACTACAGTATCTGCTGAGAGCAACAAGAAGGCTCAAGAAGACCGCAAACGTCTTTCTAAAATCTCAGCGACTATGGGTGAATACCTCGCTAAGTCTATCGGTCTGCCAAATACAGAAGCAGCGGTTGCTAAGGTCAATGCTACTGTAACAGCTATCGAAGAAGCATTGAAAACTCCAAATGCGGATCTAACAGATGTTATCAAGCAAGCCACATCTGCGCAAAACTCAATCGTCAACGCTGTTCTCCGTGCTAATAACGGTAAACGTAGTGTGCTAAATGGTAAGCAGATGGAGAGGGGGGCTAGCTTTAGGGAGGTAGCGCCTGAGAATACTCCAGGAAATACTAATTTTGGAAAGGCTACAGTTGCCTATGTGATATCAGAGGCAGAATCAAAAAGTGATCCCTTGGCTAATGGATACAAACCTAATACCTATATTTATGCAACAGAAGGAAGACAGGGAAATGGCAGAGAACCTGGAAGTGCCAATGTTGCTACACGTGTTGAAGTCAAAAATATTCGTAACCAAGTTTATATGACTTCAACGAGACATGGTAATACGACAGATTGGGAAGTTACTTTTAATAATACTGGCGAACGGCATGATAATCCCTATTTCTACTTTACTGTACCAAAAGGTCATACTATTACTCGCATGGAAGTTTGGCAAAAAGATAATGCTAATTCAAATTCAACATGGAATTTGTTAGGGAAAAGTGAAGGAAACAATACCAACGAGGCTGCCAGGGCTTTTCTAAGTAATTCTAAAAGTGAATTCCTCAGAGCAGCTATTGGGAATGCTTCAAATAATGGTGGTGGACCTTACTATGAAAATGTAGCTGGTGTGGGTCCGAGTGGTGTTGGTCGAGGTTCGCTTACAAGCTTGCGAGACTTTGCCTTTAATAATCCAGATGCATACTATCAGACAGATAAAATATCGGATAAGATAAAAAAGGCTGGGGACTTCGCCTTTAATACTATCGAAGATGCTACAGCTAATGTATTTGCCATTAATCCTAAAGGCTCTGCTCGTCAGGAAATATATAAATTCAAATATACAACGACTAGTCCAACAAATACTGATGATTTTTACATGGCTGGTTTCCGTTCCTTAGAAAATTCGCGCCATAGAAACTACCTACAAATGAATGGTTCTCCGGCACGCTATTCGTTAGAGTTGAAGTCAGGAGTTCCGTCTACTTTTTTGAAGTATGGGAAATTAAATGATTTAACTTCAGGGAGTGTAAGCGACATTGCGAATATTTATGATAATTTAACAGGGGAAAAAACTAATGCGCCTGTTGGAAATGTTACCTACTCAATCAAAGGAAGAACTGATAGTAGCGACTGGATTAGATATCAGGCTAATACTAGAGCAATTAGCTTTTCTAGAGGTCGTAATGAACTGATTGTTGCTACGCCAAATTCGGGTTCATTTACGCTTCCGTTTAAAATTGTGACTCAAGCTGATGTTTATGAGCCTGTGATTGATCAAGGAGTTGCATCTAATCGGGTTTCTAAAGACCAAATGGTTGATCCAGCATCTTTTGTTAAAAAAATAGATGATAAGTCAAATACTATACCAGGTTTCCAACCTCCCCAGGATCGTGGCGATTATAATGATCAGGTAACTAATCAGCCCCATAATAATGGTTTTGATTTCCATTGGCCTGATGTTCTTCCGAATACTAAACCAGTTTCATCTGATGTTCAAAATAAGGTTAGAAATTTAAATATTAAGAACGTAGAATGGGTTGGTGGTAGTAATAGGATTGGTTCAGGAGTAGGGGAAAATATGGCTGTTAAAGCCAGAGTGGATGGGAAAGAAGTCTACTTATCCGTACCTGATAATATGGATATCTCACGACTGGGAGATGAACTGACTCAAGCTGATAAACAGGCGATCCTTAAGTACCATGATTTAAATGGAAAAGCACAAATTACTGGAACCAAGATAGGTCTAAGTAAGCAACTTAAGACCATTTATAAAGATGATGAGGGTGGCGACTCTGTCGATGTTTCAGAAGTTTTCTTTGAAAATGTTGCTACGGCTACGGCTACAGCTCCTCGTGTTGATCCTAAGAGTGATGGTAGTGTGGTTGTTCGTCCTGAAGCGAACAATGATAAGATAAATATATCTTATACACCGACAACTGCTAAAACTCCTACCCAAATTACGATTAAGAAATCTGGAACTACATGGGAAAATAGCGACCCTCTTCCAGCTGGGGTGACTTTAGATAAATCGAATGGTAATGTGACTATTTCCGAAGAGGCAGTCAAAGATAACACTCCAGTTAATGCAACGTCTTATAACTTTAACTCAAATGGAGCGACAACCACTGCTACTGCAAAGGCACCATATAAAGCCAAATCAGACCGCTTTTATGCCGTGGAAGGTGAGGATAAGAATCAACTCAACGCTCGTGATTTTGTTGTAGATGGTGATGGTAGAGCCCTACCTTCAAATACCAATGTTACTTGGAAACCTGGAACTTTAGATTTATCAACTCCTGGTCAGAGAAAAGCAACCTTGCTCGTTACTAAAGGAAGTGAGACTAAGGAAGTTGAGTATAACTATACTGTCTTAGAAAAGGTTAAAGCGAGAACTGAAAATGGAGTCACAGGTAAGTTCTTTGCATTTAAAGGAACACAAGGATCAGACCTTGGTAAAGTCGGCGGAGGACAATGGGCTAATAATTATGGTAGACATACTCAGGGATATACCAATATTAGTTCCCTCCCTTCAGGGACTCAGTGGTCCTACAAGTATCAATTAAATGGGACAGGACCAGAGAAAACAACTGCTGTTGGAACTCCAACTTTTGGTGAAGTATGGTATACAACCAAGGAAGTCCCACAGTGGCCGGATCCTGTAAGTCACAAGACGACTTATACAATTAAAGCGGTTTATCCAACAGGTCGCTTCGGAACTGCGTCGACTAACGATCAGGCTCTTACAAGCGAGACAACTTTTGAGTATACGGTAGTTGATCCAGTAGCCAAGCAAGAGTATGTTACAACAGTTGGAAATACAGGACCTTTGGATGAGATTATTAAGGATCCAGGCAAGGCGATTAAGAATTCTAGAGATGGTGTGCCGATTCCAGATGGTCCGACAGCTGCAACTAAGACCACTTACAGCTGGGTATCTGCACCAGGTGCTAGTACAGTAAGTACTCCAGGTATCAAAAAGGAAGATGTCACAGTTACCTTGCCAAAAGGAGCACAAACTAAGGAAAATAGTTATGCAATCGTTCCTGTAACCATCAAAGTTAGACCGAATCCACCACAAATTTCAGATGACCAGTTGACAAATACAGGTGGTCTTCCAAATAAAGGAATTACCGTTACAAACGCTTTACCAGGTGCGACAGTTACTTTAACAATCAATAATAGACAACTTCCATCTAAAACAGCAGATAGTAGCGGAAGCGTGACGTTTACTGCAACTGACTTAGCAGACAGTAACGGCTTGCTTCCAACAGGAAACGTAACAGTTAAACAAAGTAAGGAATTTACTAATCCTACAACAAACCGAGCAGAAACACTCGAATCCGCAACAACGACTAAAACTATCACTAGAGAAACAGTTAAACCTGTTGCTAGGACAACTGTACAAGTTAAAAACGATAAAACTGGTCAATGGGAAACAGTTCCAATCACGAGCAATGATGGTACTTTCAATATATACACTTTCTATGCAGGTGATCAACTGCGCTTTATTACTAAATTTAGTGATAACAGTGGAAAGATTTACAAAACTGAAGTGAAAATAGGTGACAGCAATGGTCACACTACTATTACCAGCGGGAACATACTTGATGATAATTGGGGAACTGCAATTCTAAACAATATCAATAATGTTTCTACTACAGCCACGGAGACTAATCCTTATACCATTGACACTGGTGAGAGTCACGGTCAAATCAAGCCAGATTTGGTATATACTATTGATAGAAATGGTGATCCTAACAATAGGATAAAACGTTCGGTTATTGTTAGAGATCTTTCAGGAAATTGGTCTGAAGGAAATAATCTTATACTTAAGCAGGGTCGGTTGAACGAGAAATTCCAAGGGAAACAACCAGAAGATGCGATTCCAGTAACCAATCCAAACTCCTTGACAGATCCAGATCGCACTAAGATTCTTGCAGCTGTTAAGACAGCCAATCCACAAACAACCAATCGTATCAGCAATTATACTATTGCTGATAACGGTACTGTAACGATTACTTATAAAGATGGTACGAGAAATACTGTACCTCCAAAAGTAAAACCGCAGGCGCCTACAATTAATCCTGCAAATCAAGCAGTTTATGGAGATAGGTTGACTTCGACAGATCGTGTTATCACAGGTACGAATGCACCAGGTGCAACGGTAGAGGTAACGCTTCAAGATGGTACGAAAAAGGCTGCGACTGTAAATGGTACAACATGGACTTTAAATCTTGGACCTAATGAAGTATTGACTCAGTCTGAATATCGAAATCTTCAACGTGGTGACAGTAAAGCCAAAGGGATTGAGGTTACTCAAACTATTAATGGACTTAAAAGTGATATTGCAAGTAAAGCAGTCACTCTTGGAGATTATACAATCCAGCCATCAAGGGTTGCTAAAACACCAAAAACGGGTGATAAAAGTAATAGTGTTGCTTCGGCAAAAGATGTGGTTGTTCAAATTCCGCATGATGCTGGTTTGGCTTATGTTCGCTTAAATGGGAATCAGGATATTTCTCTTCAAAAACAACCAAATGGAACATGGACTGTAGCAGGAGTTTTCGCAGGGAAAGTTACAGCTGTTGAGACAGCGGTAGCTGGAGATCCAACTAAGAAAGAATTGACCATTAGCGTCAATGACCCAGCTAATCCACCGTACCGTATTCAGAAAGGTACGGATAAGGTTCAGTTGTTGGTTAAATATGCAGATGGAGGACAAGAACCACCAGCAGCTAAGAATTGGGTGAAAGCAGATGCTATCAATGAAAAACCTGCTATTACTGCAAATACAGGTTCAGAAAACAAGGTGTATGTTGCAGGTACGACTGTAACACAGGACGATTTAAAGAATCTTGTTACGGTTAGTGACCAAGAAGACTTGAATACAACAGTTCCAGGTGCGACGGTTGGTAAAAAAGCAAATGAAAACCTTACAGTAGAAGTTGTCAAAAAAGGATCAACTGCTAAAATTACAGGCAACTTAACCGATCCTGGTGTTTATACTGTTACTTATAAGACCAGTGATGCCGCAGGGGATGTAGCTGAAGATAAGACTTTTGATATTGTCATTAAACCGCAGGCACCACAAATCGCAGATGATCAATTGACTAAAAAAGGTGGTTTGCCAAATCGTAGTATCGAGGTAACTCATGTTACACCAGGTGCGACAGTAACCTTGACAATTTCTAATGATACAATCGGTACTAAAACATTTACTAAGGTAGCTGGACCTAACGATACAAGCCTGACCTTCACACCAACAGACCTTGCAGAAGGTTACAATGCTAATAACGGCTTGCTTCCAACGGGTAGAGTAACGATTAGACAAGCTCTTCCAAATCCGACGGCGAGCCAAACTAACCCGTTAGAATCAGCAACAACGACTAAAACAATTACTAAAGAAAATGAATTGCCAAATGTTACGGTTAAGGTAGAAGTACTTGATAAGTCTACAAATAAATGGGTAGAAGCACCTAAGTATTCAGACGGCAAGAGCAAAATTTTTGCTGGCGATAAATTCCGTGTGATGGTAATTACTACTGATAATAGCGGTAAGGTTAAGAATATTGAGGTTTGGAATAATAACGATGGTAACGGAAATCCAACAACGACTTCCCTTTTAGGGTCAGATGTTCATAGTGGTGGTAGTGCTGTACCAGGTGGTACTGGTGGAAATTTCCCTGCAAGTGATGATCATCCTCAAAATAGACAAGTCATTACGGATGCTGTTTATAATTCAAATAAACAATATAGACCAGACGGGGATGGTAGCAAGGAAACTGCTAATGAATGGACACGTTATGTTCGTGTGAAAGATTTCTCTGAGAATGAAACACGAGTGGAGTATGGCATCCGTCAAGCTCCATTGAGTGAAAAGTATGATCCAGCCAAACCTGATACGATTCAGGTAACAAACAAAACGAATCCAACAGCGGAAGATAGAGAAAAAATTCGCGCAGAGATTGAAAAACTGAATGCTGGTAAACAAATTAAATCAATCTCTGTTAATGATCGTGGAGTAGTAACTGTTACTTACGATGATGATACTGTTGATACAGTTACGCCGACATTAGATGATTCAGATTATAAGTCTCAGAAAGCATCTGAGTCAGCATCAACAAGTGCGAGCCAGTCAGCGTCAACAAGTGCAAGTCAGTCCGCGTCGACAAGTGCAAGCCAATCAGCGAGAACCAGCGCAAGTCAGTCAGCATCGACAAGTGCAAGCCAATCAGCAAGCACAAGCGCGTCAGAGTCAGCATCGACAAGTGCGAGCCAATCAGCAAGCACATCAGCGTCAGAGTCAGCGTCCACAAGTGCGAGCCAATCAGCAAGTACATCAGCTTCTGAATCGGCATCAACAAGTGCGAGCCAATCAGCAAGCACATCGGCATCTGAATCAGCGTCCACAAGTGCGAGCCAGTCAGCAAGCACATCGGCATCTGAGTCAGCTTCAACAAGTGCGAGTCAATCAGCAAGCACAAGCGCAAGCCAATCAGCAAGCACATCGGCATCTGAGTCAGCATCAACAAGTGCGAGCCAATCAGCAAGCACATCGGCATCTGAGTCAGCGT
>CAURTM010000038.1:0-14852 GCA_963527735.1 uncultured Streptococcus sp. | reverse complement strand
TTCCAGCTAGAACATTTACTTGTCCTAATAGTAACAAAATTCCCATTAAAATAATGAGCAAACCACCAATTTTCTTCAGTAGCATCATATGGCGCTTGATTTTACTAAAACATGGCATAACTACGCCTGAAGCTAGTGCCAAGACCAAGAAAGGAATTGCCATCCCCAGAGTGTAAATAAGAGTATAGATAGCTCCTTGCCAAGCGCCATTGCCCCCAGAAGCCGCAAGCGCTAAAACAGAACTCAAAACTGGACCAATACAAGGCGTCCAACCGAAGCTAAAGGTAATACCGAGTAAAAAGGCCGACCAATAACGATTGGCTTCTGATTTCTTAAAAGTAAAGCTTTTTTGAACCTCTAATTTCTTAAAATGAAAAATTTCCATCTGGTGAAGGCCTAAAATAATAATAATCGTACCCATGGTATAGCGAAACCAATTGGCATAGAGAATATTACCAAAGTAACCAGCACCGAATCCTAGAATAAAGAAAATGAGTGAAATGCCTGCGATAAAGCAAAGCGTTCGAATCAAGCCGGACCACGCAACTTTTCTACCAAATAAAGAAAAGCTTTTTGCGCTTTCCTGATCATCCAGCAAAATTCCAGCATAGACTGGCAGAAGTGGAAAAATACAAGGAGAAAAGAAGGATAAGATCCCTGCTAGAAAAACGGAGATTGAAAATACTATCGTTTCCAATAAAGAACCAACTTTCTTAAGAATTTAAACCTATTGTACTATAAATATTAAAATTTGTATCAAGTTTGCTACGGTTAACTGTTTTTGTCATTATATTATGTGAAACAAACTCTTTAATAGTACACTATGTTTTCTAAAACATTGTTAGAAATTGATTTGAATTTCTCAAGCAAGTCGTTCGGTTTTTTCATTTCGCTATAGATAAAAGAAAAAATTGAAGAAAATTGTCCAAAGAGCCACTTTTTCTTCAATCTACTTTTACTTATTTTAATAAGTTCCTTCTTCACCCTGACTAGTCAAGATAACAGGTCCATCTTTCGTAATCACGAATTGGTGTTCATATTGGCAAGATAGGCCACCATCGATGGTCTTATGCGCCCAACCGGTCTTCATATCTGTATCAATTTCCCAGTCACCTGTATTGATCATTGGTTCAATAGTCAAGACCATTCCTTCACGAAGACGGAGTCCACGACCAGCAATACCATAGTTAGGAACCATTGGTTCTTCGTGCATGGTTGGGCCAACACCATGACCAACCAAATCACGCACTACACCGTAACCACGACTTTCAGCGTATTCTTGAATGGCTGCACCGATATCACCAATGCGATTTCCAACAACAGCTTGCTCGATCCCCTTGTACATAGCTTTTTTGGTTACATCCATCAAGTTTTTCACTTCTTCGGACGGTGTACCAACAGCATAAGCCCAACATGAGTCTGCAAGACCACCAGAATAGCTCTGAGTGTATTTTTTCATTTGCTCAACATTGTTGAAGTTTAATTTTGAGACATTCAGGTCAGATTTAGCAATTGGACCTCCCAAAACCATGTCAACCTTGAGCAAATCACCATCTTTCAAGGTATAGTGACGAGGGAAAGCGTGAGCCACTTCATCATTAAGAGAGCAGCAGGTAGCATAAGGATAGTCCATCAGGGCACCATCAACCCCAATCTGAAGTGGAAGGAAATTTTCTTCCTTGCAACGACGGCGAACATACTCTTCAACTTCCCACATATCTACGCCAGGCTTAATCAAGTCACGCAAGCCGATATGAATACTTGCTAGAAAATCACCTGCCTTATCCATAGCTTCGATTTCACGAGCTGATTTTAATGTTATCATTTTTTCTCCTAGTTTCTAATTAATTTTAACGGTTACATTTGCTTTTGAAACAATCTGATGACCATGATAAATATCGTAATCAATAATAGCTGACCGTCTCGTATGATGGATAATGCGTGCTTGAATGCGCAGTATATCATCTATCTGAACTGCTTGCAAAAAGTAGATTAGCATCTGCTCAATGATGAGATTACGGCCACTATTCACAACTAAATCTTGAGTCATGTGGGTCAGAATTTCTGCCAATACACCATTAGCCAAAACACCGTTCTTCTCTAGCATAAAGGGTTCCACTGTAATCACTACTTCATCATGGTGATAAGAAAGTTTTTGTCCAATCTGCTCAGAAAAAGTCGGTAGAGCCGAAACTTGGGAACGACTCATCTTCTCCATGACATCTCGTCGTGTCACAACTCCAAGCAAGGTTTGATTATTTCGAACAACCGGTACCATTTCAAAGTCTTCAGCAATCATCCGTTGACTCACATTGGCAATATTTGTCGATAATCCAACTAAAAATAGACTACGAGACATGACCTTATCAATTGTGGTACTTGGTGACTTATCACCCGCATCTCTCATAGTAACAACCCCAACAACGACCTGATGTTGATTGATAACAGGGAAACGACTGCTACGATTCTTACGTACCAAGTCCAAATAATCTTTAACAGTGTCGGTCTCTCTCAGAAAACCATATTCATGACTTGGACGATAAAGTTTCTCAACTGTCAGAATATCAGTCTTGATTTGGACATTTGACAAGGCTTTATTGATCATAGTCGCGACAGTGAAAGTATCATGCTTGCTTCTCAGAACAGGAATCCCTTTTTGATTGGCCAGTTTAAGTACATCATTATGAACCTGAAATCCCCCTGTAACCAGAACAGCATTTTCATTTTCAAGTGCTAACAGTTGGATACGGGTGCGGTCTCCGACAATCAAGAGCCCCCCATCGTGAAGGTAAGACAAGATATTTTGTTCAGTCATGGCACCAATTGAAAACTTACTGAATTCTCTCTCTAAACCTTCTTGCCCAGCCAGAACCTCAGAAGAAGTCACTTCTGCAATTTCAGCAAAAGTTAATCTCTCTATAGCAACTTTCTGTGATTTAACACGGATAGTACCACTTCTTGGGCGAGTCTCTACAATTCCACGGTTTTCAGCTTCCTTGATAGCGCGATAGGCCGTTCCATCACTGACTCCCAGATGGTTGGAAATACTACGAACACTCACCCTTTTACCTACTGGTAATTCCTCCAAATAGCTTAGAATTTCCTGATGCTTACTCATTGAATTCTCCTTTTACATACCGAAATTCAAGATAATCCCGCATTTTTCTTGTGTAGCGATCACTTCCCTTAAACTGACGGAACAAACTAAATCCAGACTTAAGAGCAACCTTTTGACTTGCTTCATTTTCGAGGTGGGTAATAATGGACAATTGTTTTAAGCCAAATTCCTCAAAAGAAAGCTGACAAATTTTTCTAACAACCTCTGTCATAAAACCTTGTGACCAAGCATCTTTTCTCAAAAAATAGCCAAGTTCTGCTTCTTTTTTGATTTCATCTAACTTCTCAAATTTAATAGAACCAATCATTTGTTGATTTTTCTGGTCACAAATAGCCCACACTCCCAAAGGGGACTTCATAAAGTAATTGGCCAGTGCATATTGACTTTCTTCCAGACTTGCCTGAGTTGGGAAAATAAATTGTAAATTTTCAGGATTTGAGGCTATCTCATGGAAGTCTTGACTATCACTAAAAAAGAAAGGACGCAAATACAAGCGATCCGTTTCAAAAAAAGAAAACATTGCTAATTTGGTCCAAATATTCATAAACACCTCTACGGTTTAATCCTCAACAAGTGTAATATCCGCTCCTAGATTACGTAATTTTTCAATAATATCAGAATAACCACGTAAGATAAACTCGATATTGGTAATTTCAGTTTTACCTTCAGCCATAAGCCCAGCAATGACTAGTGCAGCCCCAGCTCGTAGGTCAGTCGCTTTAACACTTGCCCCACGCAAATCACGTCCACCTGTGTACAAAATATGACCATTTGTTGTCGAAATGTCCGCATCCATCTTTGCTAGTTCAAAAACATGATTTACACGTTTTTCGTAAATCGTATCAACAATTGTACCACGACCATTCGCTCTTAGTAAAAGTGGGGTAATCGGTTGTTGCAAATCAGTTGCAAAGCCTGGGTAAGGAGCTGTCTTAATATTGATTGCTTTCAAATTAGACTGCTCTTCGACAAAAATGCTGTCTTCAGATACAGTCATTCTCACTCCCATTTCTTCCAGCTTAGCAATAAATCCTTCTAGGTGTTCGTAAAGAACATTATTTATACGAATCCCCTTGCCGACTGCAGCAGCTAAAGAAATATATGTTCCAGCTTCGATACGATCTGGAATCACCTGATGACGGGTTCCATGTAATCTTTCAACGCCATCAATAATGATGATATTAGTTCCTGCACCGCGGATATGGGCTCCCATATTATTCAAGAGGGTAGCTACATCAATAATTTCAGGTTCACGGGCTGCATTTTCAATAATAGTACGACCATTTGCTTTAACTGCAGCAATCATCGTATTAATCGTCGCACCAACACTAACCGTATCCATGTAAATACTTGCACCGTGAAGTCCTGTATCTTTAGCAGATAACTTCATGTTATCTCCCTCGTAACTAACAGTAGCACCCATAGCTTCAAAAGCCTTAAGGTGTAAGTCAATCGGACGAGGACCAAGATCACATCCTCCCGGTAGACCAACTGTCGCTTCACCAAAACGGCCTAAGAGGCTCCCATAAAAATAGTAAGATGCACGAAGACTGTTAATTTTACCATAAGGCATTGGAATATTTTGAACACCTCTTGGATCAATCTCCAAGACATCGTCATAACGCTTAACAGTAGCTCCCATCAATTCCATAATTTCGACAAGACTGGCTACATCCGAAATATCTGGAACGCAATCCAAAGTCACCACATCATCAGCCAATATAATAGCTGGAATTAAGGCCACAACGCTATTTTTAGCACCACTAATAGTGATTTCACCTTGTAGTGGTAATCCACCATTGATAACAATTTTTCTCATTCTAAGTTTTTAATACTCTTTCAAGATTTCTAATAAGGTCTTTAAAATAAATTATATCATAAATGCAACCTTTTTTCCATCCTTTTCAATTTTATTAGATAGTAATCAATAAATCGGATTAAGTTGAAAGGTTGAGTCTATATTTTATGCAACATCTTTTGATACTAAAAAAGCCTAAATTAAGAATTATAAAATACCCCAAAAATTAGATTTTCTATGTCTAACTTTTGAGGTATAGTTCAACTATAAGAGATAATAGTCTTTTAGGATATTTATAGCAAGAAGAAATCAAAAACAACTTATGTCTGTGTCACCTTACAGATAATCTATTACTGACCTTCTCATCTCTATATTCAATTGCAAATAGTCGTATTTAGTTGACTCAGAACAAACTTCCGAGTTTTTTTATTAAGTATTGGAAGTGAGTTCTTTTTGATTCTCGTTCAGCAGGTTTTAAGATTTATCCTATCCAGATAATATCTTTTCTGCAACCCACAATGACTAACAAATAGCTTTTCTTTACTCTACTACCGCTTCAGCAATTTCTTCACGGCTAATACCAGCGAAATAGCGTGCAATATCAATAGTTTCTAGCGCCTTAAGGACATCTTCGCGTTCGTATTTGACGCCACGAAGGACATCTTCTACAGCTGCAACGTCTTCAATACCAAAGAAATCTCCATAAATCTTGATGTCTTGGATTTTTGATTCGACGACATTAGCAAAGACTTCGACCTTACCACTGGTGAATTTTGTTCCACGACGGACGTTAAATTCAGGTGATTTACCGTAGTTCCAGTCCCAAGTTCCAAACTTAGTATCTTTGATATGATTAATTTCAGCTAATTCTTCCTCAGAAAAAACGTATTCAGTCATCTCTGGGTATTCTTTTTTCATGTATTCCAAGAGTAAATCACGGAATTCTTCGACTGTGATTTTTTCTGGTAGTTCATTGACAATATTGGTGACACGGGCACGAACCGATTTCACACCTTTTGATTCAAATTTATCCTTTGAAACCTTAAGAGCGTTAGCAAGGACTGACAAATCAACGTCAAAGAGCAAGCAACCATGGTGCATGATACGGCCGTTGATATAGGCTTGAGCATTGCCACAGAACTTCTTACCATCAATCTCAAGGTCATTACGGCCTGTGAACTCAGCTTTAACCCCAAGTTGAGCCAGTGTATTAATAACTGGAGTTGAGAAGCTCTTAAAGTCAAAAGCCTTGTTTTCATCTTCTTTTGAGATGATCGTGTAGTTGAGGTTATTTAAATCGTGGTAAACAGCTCCACCACCGCTGATACGGCGGACCACCTCAATACCATTTTCTCGAACATAATCACGGTTGATTTCTTCGATGGTATTTTGGTGACGACCAACAATGATAGATGGCTTGTTAATCCAAAGTAGGAAGATTTGATCCTCATCCAAAAGATGTTTAAAGGCATATTCTTCCAAGGCAATATTAAAGGCAGTGTCGTTTGAATGATTGATAATATATTTCATGATATCCCTTTATACGATAGAGACTGGAAAGATATTTTCCAGTCTATTCTATCTTCGTTTTATTTTTTCTTAGGTGAATGGATGGCCATTCCTAAAACATCCGCAAATGCTTCATACATGACTTCAGAGTAGGTTGGGTGTCCGTGGATAGTCTTCAGCATTTCTTCAACAGTGATTTCCATTTCGATAATGCTTGATGCCTCGTTAATCAATTCTGCAGCTGCAGGACCGATAATATGAACACCAAGGATTTCTCCGTATTTCTTATCTGCAATGACTTTTACAAAACCTTGAGCAGCATCTGATGCAATGGCACGACCGTTAGCAGCAAAGTTGAACTTACCAATGGCTACATCGTATTTCTCACGGGCTTGTTCTTCAGTCAACCCTACTGCTGCTACTTCAGGAAGAGTGTAGATAGCTGCTGGAGTCAAGTTCAATTTGGCAACAGCATGGTTTCCTTTAAGGGCGTTTTCAGCAGCAACTTCACCCATGCGGAAGGCTGCGTGCGCCAACATCTTAGTACCGTTGATGTCACCTGGTGCGTAGATACCTGGAACAGAAGTTTCCATGTATTCGTTGACCTTGATACGTCCACGATCCAATTCAAACTCAACTTCGCCAATTCCTTCAAGGTCTGGCACACGACCAATTGAAAGGAGAGCTTTATTTGCGATGATATCGTCTTTTCCTTCAACCTTGATACGAAGTTGACCATTTTCCTCAATGATTTCTTGCAGTTTAGTACCAGTCAAGATGGTCATTCCTTTACGTTCAAGGATCAAGCGAAGGTTCTTAGACACTTCCGCATCCATAGCTGGCACGATACGGTCCATCATTTCGATAACAGTCACTTTTGAACCAAATGTCATGAAGGCCTGACCAAGTTCGATACCGACAACTCCACCACCGATGATAACAAGACTTTCTGGTACTTCATTCATTTCAAGAATGTCGTCACTAGTCATGACAAGTGGAGATTCCATACCAGGGACGTTGATTTTGCTGACTTTTGAACCACCAGCAAGGATGATTTTCTTGGTTTCAAGCAATTCAGAGCCATTTACCAAGACGTTCTTGTCTTTAGTGATGGTACCAATTCCTTTATGAACAGTAACTCCGTAGCTACGAAGAAGTCCAGCAACACCACCAACAAGAGTATTAACAACTTTAGATTTAGTTTCTAAAAGTTTTTCCATATCAACAGTGAAGTTTGGATTTTCGATTACGATACCACGGTTTGCGGCATGACCGATGTTTTCGATAATTTCAGCGTTATGAAGGTAGGTCTTGGTTGGGATACATCCACGATTCAAGCAGGTTCCACCAAGTTCAGATTTCTCAACAAGGGCAACCTTACCACCAAGTTGGGCAGCTTTAATGGCTGCAACATAACCAGCAGGACCTCCACCAATCACAACGAAATCAAAAGCATCATCGCTCTTACCATCATCGTTTGAGGCACTTGCTGCAGGTACTGGGCTAGCTTCTAGCGCTGCGGCTCCAGCTGTTGGGATATTTTCCCCTTCTTCGCCAAGGTAACCGATAACTTCCGTTACAGGGACAGTCTCACCATCTCCTTTGAGAATGGCAATCAAATAACCATCTTCTTCGGCTTCCAATTCCATGCTGACTTTATCAGTCATGATTTCCAAAAGGATTTCTCCTTCTTTTACAAATTCTCCGACTTTTTTATTCCATTGGACGATTTGTCCTTCTGTCATATCCACGCCGGCTTTTGGCATAATTACTTCTAAGGCCATGTCTTCCTTCCTTTATCTATATCTTAAAAATGAATACTCTTGCTCTTAAATCAACATTGAGATTGGATTTTCAATCAATTCTTTCAAGTCCTTCATAAACTTAGCACCAGCCATACCATCTACGACACGGTGGTCAATTGTTAAACCAAGACTCATGATTGGACGAATCACAATTTCACCATTGACGACAACTGGCTTCTCAATTGTCGAACTGACACCAAGGATAGCTGAGTTTGGTTGGTTGATGATCGGACCAAAGGACTGAACGCCAAACATTCCCAAGTTACTGATAGTAAATGTTGAATTTTGCAGTTCACTTGGAGCCAATTTGCCATCCAAGGTACGGCCAATAACATCCTTGAAGGCTACAACCAACTCTGAAAGAGTCATCTTCTCAGCATTGTAAACAACAGGTGTCATCAATCCATTATCCATCCCAACTGCCATCGCAAGGTTGACATAGTTGTGAGTGATAATGGTCTTGCCATCTTCTGTCAATGAAGCGTTGATATAAGGGTGCTTCATTAAGGTCTTAACAACTGCAAGTGAAAGAAGATCTGTTACAGTAGTCTTCTTCCCAGTTGCTTCCATGATTGGTTCAAGAACCTTCTTACGAAGAGCCAACATTTCAGTCATATCAACTTCATAGTTGAGGGTGAAGGTTGGTGCAGTTAGGTAAGATTCAACCATACGTTGGGCAATAACCTTACGCATTGGTGTCATTGGGATACGTTCAATTTCACCGTATGGTGTTACGTTATCAGGAACTTCTTCCACTTTTTCAATCTGAGCAGGGGACTTGATGGTATCGTTTTCGATATTTTCAGGAAGCAAGGCCAAAACATCCTTCTTCATGATTTTACCACGATGACCAGTTCCTTGAATTTCCTGCCAAGCAATGTTATGTTCGAGGGCAATTCGTTTTGCAAGTGGCGAAATGCGAACCACGTTTGTGTCTTTATAAGTTTCCACGTCTTCTTTGTGGACACGACCGTTTGCACCTGAGCCAGAAACGTCGTAGAGGTTGATTCCTAAATCATCCGCTAACTTTCTAGCTGCAGGAGTCGCTCTTAGCTTGTCATCAGCCATGACCTCTCCAATTCTATTTATGATGTAAAGGGCGTCAAAAGCGACTGAAAAATAGGAAATCGACGATGGCTTCGATGAAGCCAAGGAGATTTATCTTTTTTCCGAGCTTTTAGCCCGTGTTCGAATATAAGATATTAAGGACTAAGAGGGCAATGAAAAAATAGGAGATTGACGATGTGTTCGATGAACACAAGGAAATCTATCTTTTTTTCGCAGACCTCCGTCCGAATTCAACTCTACAAGCAACTTGGATACAACACGTATCTCAAGTTGCTACGGTTGCCGCTATTAGGCGGTCAACCTAGTAGACTTACTAAGTCGTTCGTCGAATAACATCGATTCGACTCACTCATGTCGCAACTCTTCAAATCATTTGAATACAAAACATATCTCAAGTTACTAAAGTTAAAATCTCTAAAACATTACATAATTTAATTTGTGTAATTCTATTCTTTATTATATGTTTTACGGATGGCATCTTTGATGCTTTCAACTGTTGGAATCATTGCATTTTCTAGGTTTTGTGCATAAGGCATCGGCACATCTTCTCCTGCACAGCGGCGGATTGGTGCATCTAGATAGTCAAATGCTTCTGATTCTGAAATAATAGCTGAAATCTCTCCGATATAGCCGCTTGTTTTGTGGGCATCGTTGACCAGAACAACCTTACCAGTCTTCTTAACTGAGTTAATGATGATATCCTTATCAAGTGGAACAAGGGTACGTGGGTCAACAATCTCAACAGAAATGCCTTCTTCTGCTAATTCTTCAGCAGCTTGAACCACACGGCGAAGCATTTTTCCATAAGTAACAACTGTTACATCTGTACCTTCGCGTTTGATTTCCCCAACCCCAAGTGGTATTGTGTAGTCTGGATCAACTGGCACTTCCCCTTTTTGGTTAAATTCTGACTTGTACTCAAGAATGATAACAGGGTTGTTATCACGGATAGAAGACTTGAGTAGTCCTTTCATATCCGCAGGTGTACCTGGTGCCACAACCTTAAGTCCAGGAATATGAGTAAACCAAGACTCTAGAGACTGTGAGTGCTGGGCGGCAGATCCAACTCCATTACCTGCTGCACAACGTACAGTCATTGGGACCTGACCCTTACCACCAAACATATAACGTGTTTTAGCTGCTTGGTTGACGATATTGTCCATGGCAATAACCGAGAAGTCCATGAAGGTCATATCAACGATTGGACGAAGTCCTGTCATGGCTGCTCCTGCTGCTGCTCCAGAGATGGCAGCTTCAGAAATCGGACAGTCACGAACACGTTCTGGACCAAATTCTTCAAGCATTCCAACAGAAGTTCCGAAGTCTCCTCCGAAGACACCGACGTCTTCTCCCATCAAGAACACATTTTCATCGCGACGCATTTCCTCAGACATAGCAAGGATAATGGTGTCACGGAAGGACATTGTTTTTGTTTCCATTTTATCTCTTTCTCCTTAGTCTGCGTAAATATCTTCAAATGCTGATTCAAGTGGTGGGAATGGACTTTCCTCTGCAAATTTAACAGAAGCTTCTACTGCTTCCTTAACTTGCGCTTGGATTTCTTCCAATTCTTCGGCACTTGCAATGTTATTTTCAATGAGGTACTTGCGAAGGTTTTCGATCGGGTCTTTTTGTTTCCACAATTCCACTTCTTCACGTGTACGATATTTACCAGGGTCAGATGATGAGTGACCAAGCCAGCGATAAGTTACACTCTCAATCAAGACTGGGCCATTGCCACCACGAACATGGTCTACAGCTTTCTTAAATCCTTCATAAACATCGATAACATTGTTACCGTCTTCGATGAACATTCCAGGAATTCCATAAGCGGCGCTACGTTGATGGATATGTTCTACATTGGTCATTTTCTTGATATCCGCAGAGATACCGTAACCGTTGTTAATGCAATAGAAAATGACTGGCAGGTTCCAGATAGAAGCCATGTTCACTGCTTCGTGGAAAACACCTTCATTGGTCGCACCATCTCCAAAGAAGCAGACAACGATTTTTCCGGTATTTTGCATTTGCTGACTGAGGGCTGCACCGACAGCGATTCCCATACCACCACCTACGATACCATTGGCACCAAGGTTACCAGCATCAAGATCGGCGATATGCATAGATCCACCTTTACCTTTACAGGTTCCAGTGTATTTACCAAGGATTTCAGCCATCATTCCGTTGAGATCAATTCCTTTGGCAATAGCTTGTCCGTGACCACGGTGGTTTGAGGTGATCAGATCATCTGGATTGAGAGCCAACATAGCCCCCACGTTAGCTGCCTCTTCTCCAACAGAAAAGTGCGTCATTCCTGGCACTTTTCCTTTCTTTACTAATTGCGCAATTTTTAAGTCCATGCGACGGATTTCTTCCATCTTACGGAACATTTCTAGCAAAAGATTTTTATCCAAAGTTGACATCTTCTTGCCTTTCTAAGTTTCTTCTTACCTTACTATTTTACCGTTTTTAGAAAGCACTGTCAAAGTTTTTATCAAGGAAATTTCACAAAATAAAAAAGAAAACCCAATGAGAACAAGGGATTTTCTTGCTAAGAATATTTTTTCACAAACTTTTTTATCATTTAGATTTTTCTAAAGATTCAAATCTCTTCATAATCACAGTTAGACGCCAACGGTAGAGAGCCCCACTCACGATTAGACTAATAATCAAACCGATCCAGTAAGAATAAGCTCCAAAATCTGTTAGAGAATCAAAGACAATAGCTACTGGGATTGCTACGCCCCAATAACCAACCAAACCAAGGTAAAAAGGAATCACTGTATCCTTATACCCCCGTAAAATTCCCTGAAGCGGTGCCGCAAAGGTATCTGCTAACTGGAAGAAAAGACTATAAGTCAAAAAACGTGCTGTCAAATCAATAAATTCTGGGTCGTTACCATAAAGACTGGCCACATTTCCTCTAAAAATGTAAAGGAAAGATAAGGTGAAGGCCGCAAAAATGAGGGCAGTCCATCTTCCTAAACCAATATAGGTTTTCGCATCATCAAATCGCTTGGCTCCCACTTCATAGGAAACAACAATAGCCATAGCAGATGAGATACTCATAGGAAAGGCGTACATGAGAGTTGAAAAGTTCATAGCTGACTGGTGACTAGCGATAATCAAGGATGAGAACTTAGCCATAATCAAACCAACCACGGAAAAGATAGCCACTTCCGCGAAGACAGTTCCCCCAATAGGCAAACCCAATCGAACTCCTTCCTTGATTTTATCCATATTAAGTGGAATTCGTTTCTCAAGATGTAGGGCTTTGAGCTTCTCCTGTTTAAATAGAACCAGAACAGAAATTCCCAGCAAGACCCAGTAGGCTAAAGAAGTACCTAAACCAGAACCAGCACCTCCCAGTTCTGGAACACCAAAGGCTCCGAAAATCAAGAGATAATTAAATCCACTATTGAGAGGAAGCAACAAAAGCATGAGATACATGGACAGCTTGGTCAAGCCCAGCGAATCCAGCAGGGAGCGAATGACACTAAAGAGCAACAGGGGGATAATTCCGATAGATAAAAACCAAAGATAGCGAACCGCTACTGCTGCCACAGGAGCTTCTAATCCAATATGATTCAAGATTGGTGGTGCCAAGAAAAGTACCATCCCCAGCAAGACCATAGATAGCGCCAAGGCCAGATAGATAAACTGGTAAAAATCAGACGCAACTTCTTCCTTTTTACCTCTCCCAAGATGGTGACCAATGATGGGCACCAGGGCTGACACAATTCCTGTTAGGAATGTAAAGAAAGGATTCCAGATACTGGTTGCCATCGACACACCAGCCAAATCCATAGTATTGTATTGACCTGTCATAGTCGTATCAACAAAGGAGGCAGAATAATTGGCAAATTGATAAATCAGGATAGGGAAAAATATCTTTAAAAATAAGATAAACTTGTCTTTAAAATGATGGGTTTGGTACATATAGGCTCTCTATTCTTTTTGTTTACAGAGCAGACTCCCACCTAGTTTTGATAGACGATTTGTCCCTTACAGATGGTATATTTAACCTGCCCTTTTAAGGTTTCACCGATGAATGGTGAATTAGCTGCTTTCGAAGCAAAATGGGAGTCCACAAGGCGGTCAGCCTTAGCATCAAAAATAGTGATGTCCGCTGGACCATTCTCAGCCAAGTAACCTGCTTCAAAGTTGTAAAGCTTGGATGGGTTGTATGTCATTTTTTCAAGTAATTCCATCAAGCTTAACTCACCAGCTTCCACCAAATAAGTTAAACCGAGAGAAAGAGATGTTTCCAAACCAGTCATACCAGATGGCGCTTTGGTAATATCCTCAACGTTTTTCTCATCTGCATGATGAGGCGCGTGGTCAGTTGCGATAACTGTGATGACACCTGACTTGAGACCTTCGATAACGGCACGACGGTCTGATTCCAAACGAAGTGGCGGATTCATCTTAGCATTGCTACCTTGTGTCAAAAGGAGCGCTTCGGTCTTAGAAAAATGCTGTGGCGCTACTTCTGCTGTTACTTGCGCACCTAACCCCTGAGCAAACTCCACTACTTTAACACTTTCTTCCTTAGACAAATGCTGAATGTGAACATGGGCCTTGGTTGCATAGGCAATCATGACATCACGCGCCATCATAGCATACTCAGCCACCCCAGTTGCACCACAGATATGGAAATGTTCTTTAGCAATATTTTCGTTAAAGCCAAGAATACCGTTCAAACCTGGATCTTCCTCATGAAGACTAATAAAGGTATTAAGCTTTTTAGCTTCCTCCATGGCTTCCTTGACAACTTTACTGCTTTCAAGCGGAATACCGTCATCAGAAAAACCAACGGCACCTGCTTCCAAAAGCGTCTTAAAGTCAGTCAAGTCTTGGCCATTAAAGTTTTTAGTAATGGTCGCAACCGTCTTGACATTAATCTTTTCCTTAGCAGCTGATTGGAGAACTTCTTGCAAAGTCTCCAGGTCTGAAATGGTTGGACTAGTATTAGCCATCATAACAACAGTTGTAAAACCACCTGCAGCGGCTGCTAGGGCACCAGTATGGATGTCTTCCTTGTGGGTCTGACCAGGTTCACGGAAATGAACATGGATATCAACCAAGCCAGGAGCAACTACAAGACCACTAGCATCAATCATATCTGCTCCTTCTTCCTTGATCTCAGGCGCAATTTTGATAATTTTCCCATCTTGAACTAAGACATCACACACTTGATCCAAACCAGACTTGGGATCCATTACACGACCATTTTTGATTAGTAGCATCTGCTTTCTCCTTTATTCATAGAAATCAACTTGGGTATCCAACAATTTATCCCCATCATAAACAAACTTGGCTGAAAAGAAGGGTTTATCTTCTAAAAGCCACTCAACAAAGGTATGGTCACCTTCCCAAGTCGGCTTGCTCAAAACCTCATCATAGGGAACCCATTCTAGCGTTCCCTCATTGCAGTCAATCAAGTCGCCCTCAAACTCCGTCACCTTAAAAACATAGGTGTACCAGTCTAAATCTGGTGTAAATTCAGGAAAAGTGATAACACCTTTTAGAACTGGCTTGGCTTTGAGCCCTG
>CAURTM010000037.1:0-14853 GCA_963527735.1 uncultured Streptococcus sp. | reverse complement strand
TGAAAGCTGGCGATGTTCTTGGAACATTTGACTCAAACAAAATCGCTGCAGCTGGACTTGATGATACAACAATGGTTATCGTTACAAACACAGCTGACTACGCTTCAGTAGCTCCAGTCGCAACAGGTTCAGTTGCGAAGGGGGATGCTGTGATCGAAGTGAAAATCTAATCAATCCTCTCTAATGTGAAAACGAACAAATGACATGTTTGTTCGTTTTTGCTTGAATGGTAAGATTTACAGAGGAAAATCTAAAAAATAGAGAAATTTAGACTTTCGAAATATGCTATAATAAAGAAAATAAAAACAAGAGGTTTATCATGACAAAATTATATGGAAGCTTGGAAGCGGGCGGTACAAAGTTTGTCTGTGCTGTCGGTGATGAAAACTTTAACGTTGTAGAAAAAACACAATTTCCAACAACAACTCCAATCGAAACAATCGATAAAACCATTGAGTTCTTCTCAAAATTCGATAATCTTGCTGGTCTTGCAGTTGGTTCATTTGGTCCGATTGATATTGATAAAAACTCAAAAACTTATGGCTTTATCACAACGACTCCAAAACCAAACTGGGCAAATGTGGACTTGCTTGGTGCCCTTCGTCGCGCCCTCAACGTGCCAATGTACTTCACTACAGACGTAAACAGCTCTGCTTATGGTGAAGTGGTTGCCCGTAATAATGCTGGTGGTCGTATCGAAAACTTGGTTTACTACACAATCGGTACAGGTATCGGTGCAGGTGTCATCCAACGTGGTGAGTTTATCGGTGGTGTTGGTCACCCTGAGATGGGTCACTATTATGTTGCTAGACACCCAATGGATCTTGAAAAAGAATTCAACGGTGTTTGTCCTTTCCATAAGGGATGTCTGGAAGGCTATGCAGCAGGTCCAAGTCTGGAAGCTCGTACAGGTATTCGTGGGGAAAATATTGAACTCAACAACCCTGTTTGGGATGTCCAAGCCTACTATATCGCTCAAGCTGCGGTTAATGCGACAGTGACTTTCCGCCCAGACGTGATTGTCTTTGGTGGAGGGGTCATGGCTCAACAACACATGCTGGACCGTGTCCGTGAGAAATTTACATCTCTTCTCAATGGCTACCTACCAGTACCAGATGTGCGTGATTACATCGTGACGCCAGCAGTCGCAGGAAATGGTTCTGCCACACTTGGGAACTTTGTTCTTGCAAAAGAAGTTTCAAAATAAAGCACAAAATCCGCTTGGGAAACCAAACGGATTTTTTACATGTCAAAGCATTTGCCAGAAAAAGTCAATAATATAGGTCAGACCGTAGGTATAAACCACGAGGGTAAAGGGCTTGGTCAGAATGATGATGGTCATATAGCGCTTGAAGCTCATCTTGGTCAGGGCAGCCAGCATACAGAGAAAGTCAGCTGGACTAATGGGCCAAATCATCATAAAGATAAAGAAACGGTCAAAACGATTGCCCTTATCCAACCAGCCGATATACTTGTCATAGGTGCGCTTGCTGACGACAGACTGGACAAAGGCAGCACCATAGAGGCGCACCAGATAAAAGATAATGGCACAGCCAATGACAATCCCAATATAGTTGTAGATAGTCCCGATGATGTGCCCGTAGATAAAGACGCCAGCCACAGAGGTCAAGGCCCCTGGAATGATAGGGACGACAGTCTGTAAAATCTGTAAAAAGATAAAGAGAGGTGGCCCCCAGATACCTGCCTGCTGGATAAAGGCAGAGAGGGTTTCCTTGGACTGTAAAATCCCAGCCTGATAAGCCCAAATACAGAAAATCAAACTCCCAACCCCACCGACAATCGATGAGATGTTGATAACTTGCTGCAGAAGGGGAGAAACAGCTTTCATTTGTTTATCCTGTGACATGTAAACTCCTCATAGATAGTATAACTCTACTATACCATATTTTGGAGGAGAAAGGGGGAATGAGTCTTTTTGTCATGGGAAGAGTGATGGATTTTGAGGATAAACATGCTATAATAAAGGGAGCAGACAAGTAGCAAAGGAGAGAGTATGATACAGGTAAAACCAGAACTGGAGATAGAAAAACAACTGATCAGCCAACTGGTAACTGGGGAAAGTCAATGGACGTATAGAGAAGACCTCAAAACAGAAGAGCAATTATGGGAAAACTTTTTTGAAAAGCTAGCCCAGAACAATGTGGCTCTATTGGCAGATCATCCCCTGACAGAACAGGAAAAACGCCAGATAAAGAATCAACTGAACTTTGTTAGCTACTATGATGCGGCCAAGTGGTTGGTCGGTGAAAACGGCATTGCCAAAGTCGAGGTTCAAAGAGAGGATGCAAGTTTAGGAACCATCCGATTATCCGTTATCTGGCGAGACAATATCGCAGCTGGAAAGTCTAGCTATGAAGTTGTCAATCAAGTCCAACGAGAAAAAGTAAATCCTCTGGATCAAGACCGTAGACTGGATGTTACTCTCCTCATCAACGGCTTACCTATGATTCAAATCGAGCTCAAGAGCTCCCAAGCAGCATTTATCGATGCTTTTCATCAGATAAAAAAATATGACCGTGAAGGGAAATTCCGTGGTATCTACTCTAGCTTGCAAATGTTTGTTGTGACCAACAAGGTTGATACTCGCTATATCGCTGCAGCTCGTGAAAATAAACTTAACAAGCAATTTCTAACCAAGTGGGTGGATAAGAACAATCATCCTGTGACAAATCTGACTAGCTTTGCCCACGAAGTCCTTTCTATCCCTCGTGCCCATCAGATGGTCATGCAGTATTCTGTTATTGATGATAGCAAGAAATCTCTCATCCTCTTGCGCCCCTATCAGATCCACGCAATCGAAGCAGTGCAAGAAGCCTCTCGCCAGCAAGCATCAGGCTATGTCTGGCACACGACAGGTTCAGGGAAGACCTTGACCTCCTATAAGGTAGCACGGAATCTCTTACAAATCCCTTCTATCCAAAAGACGATTTTTGTCGTTGACCGCAGAGACTTGGACCAACAGACTACTTCGTCATTTCTCTCCTATGCGACCAATGATGTCATTGATATTGATGAGACGGATAATACCCATGATTTGGTCAAGCGACTAGGAAGTAACGATAAGCGTGTGGTGGTAACGACCATCCAGAAAATCACCACCATGATGCGCAAGTTTGAGCAAGGACTTTACCAGCGTGATGCGGACAAAATCAAGGGTCTCCGAGTGGCCTTTGTCGTGGATGAATGCCACCGTTCCGTAACACCTCAAACACAAAAAGACATTAAAGCCTTTTTCCCACAGTCGCTCTGGTATGGATTTACAGGGACACCTATCTTTAAGGAAAATAAACGCCAACAGGTCGGTGACCTAGCTCAGACCACCCAACAACAGTACGGAGACCGTCTCCATGAGTATACAGTCAAGGAAGCCATCCATGATGGAGCAGTTTTAGGCTTTAAGGTGGATTATCGCAATACCCTCATCACGGATAAATCCGAAAATGACCTACCAGATACTGTCTACGAGGATGAGGAGCATATGCTGGAAGTCTTGGATGCCATTATCAATAAATCCCGTCAACAGCTAGGATTCCAAAAAGGAGTTGGTAAGACCTACAATGCCATCCTAACCGTTAAATCAATCCCTCAAGCCCAAGCCTACTATGACCTACTCAAACGAGTCAAGGCTGGGGAGACGAGGGTTAAGGTGTCGGAGAGGATCAAGCAGGTCCTCCCTGATTTTCCAAAGATGACCATTACCTACTCGGTTACTGAAAATGAAGAAGAGTCAAGAGCTAATCAAGACCACATGAAGCAGGTCTTAGAAGACTATAACCAAGAGTTTGATACCCACTTTACCATGGCGGATCTGCGTGGCTTTAATACGGATGTCAATAACCGTCTAGCTCGAAAGCAGGATAAATACCTCTATCGCAAGGAGCAGTTGGACTTAGTCATCGTGGTCAATCGTCTCTTAACGGGATTTGATGCTCCTTGTCTATCGACTCTCTTTATCGACAGAAAGCCCATGCAACCGCAGGACTTGATTCAGGCTTTTAGCCGAACCAACCGTATCTTTGATTCTAGTAAGACCTACGGTCATATCATCACCTTCCAAAAGCCTCTAGTCTTTAAGGAAGCAGTAGATAGTGCCCTCAAACTCTACTCAAATGGTGGTGAAAACGAGGTTCTAGCTCCAAGCTGGGAAGAGGAAAAGAGGAACTTTTTACGGAGTTGCAGTGATTTCCAAAATCTCATCACCGATGATTCTGAGGATGGACTCCAAATCGAGCAAATCTCTACACCTGAGTTGAGGAAACTAGCTAAAACCTATCAAGCCTTTGATAAATACCTAGCCTCTATCCGAGTGTATAAAGAGTATGATGAGGAAGAAGTTTACAGTCAGACAGGACTTGATGGAGAAAAGCTGGAAAGGTATCTGGGCCTTTATCGAAATGTCCTTGCAGAATTAAAAAGTCGAGTAGAGGATGATGACGATGGAGAACCGCTTGATATCCATTATGAACTGGAGTCTATCCAAGTGGACGAAATCAACTATGCCTATATCCTAACCTTGATTCAAAGCCTGATTGAGCAAGGTCAAAGTCAAGAAAAGAACCTAAGCACTCAAGATAGGGAAGCCGTGGATAACTATATTCATAGTCTTGAGAAGACCAATCCAAATCTTGCCCAGATCATCACTGAACTGTGGAGAGAGGTACAAGAGCATCCAGAAAGCTATCGTGGTCAGTCTATCGCAAATATCTTGGATCAGATGATCGAGGCGGTCATCCAGCAACACATCCAAGTCTTTAGCAAGCGCTGGTATGTCGGTGAGGATGAGCTCCGTTACTATGTCGAACATTACCGTAAGGGAGCTAAAAAACAACTAGGAGAAAGCCAGCTGACCAAGAGCCAGCGCTATCAAGACTATAAACTAGAGGTGGCGGACGCCCTCAATCCTCTCCTCTATAAAAAACAAATCAAAGAAGCTTATAGGCAACTTGTCGAAGAAGTCATTGAGCCACTGAGAGTGGGGAGATAGAGGATAAAGAGGTGATAAATTTTGAGTTATAAAGTTAGTTCATCGGAAAAATTACGACCGATTGGAGCAGAAACTGAAACAAAAGCATTACTATATCTGATGAATTTTTCAGAAAATAGAAATGAAATTTATTATTTTGTAATTGATTTTTTCAACGATGTTACTGGAATGAGTAGTTCTGGTAGTAAAATATGGGATTTACAATCAAAAGGGAAGAAAAATTCTACACCTAAAGAAATCGGAAGAGAATTGGTTACCTTATTTAAAAATTATGAGAGTGAATTTCAATTTGATAGCTTGATTTTATTTTTAGACAGTGTTTCGTCTACAGTGAGGGTGGATAGAAAACAGAATATTTTTACTATTGATAATATTACTGAAACTGCAAAGTTAAGTATTATTGAGGGGTTAAAAGCAGAAGCTAATAAAAAAGAATATATTAATAATTACTCTATAACGGAAGCTTCAATTGACTCATTCTTGAATTCAATAGTTTTTGTTGTTAATGATAAATCCAAAGCAGATTATATACGAGAAATAATAGTTAATCATCCTAAAATAGTACCTGATGATAATTTATTAAATTCAATTTTTGAAGAGTTAAAGAAAATACAGTCTAGTAAAAAGGATATGGATATTGTCGAAGGGGTGACAATAAATTATGTGGATGAAGCTTTAAATTTCAATAGACATATAACGAAAGGTGAGATTGAATTACTGACTTTACAGCGTATTATTAATAGAAATCCAATTTCAGATGGAGCACCAATTAGCTTCATAAATACAATAAATTATCTCTCAGAATCAGATAAAAGAGAGTGTATTGAAGAATGTCAGAGAAAGTTAGTAAGTGCCCTTTTTAATAAAAATGCTACTAAAGAATTTTGGAATCTATTTTCTAATATATACACTACAGTAATAAATAATGTAAATGATGATGTACAGTCCGTATACACTAAAATCAATCATCAATTAATAGAATCTCACCCGAATTTTGATATTCTATCAGTTAAATATTTCATATCAGTACTAAAGGAAGGCTTACATTGATGTTAGTAAAAAAAATACTTATTGGAAATGAAAATGAAGCTTATATTGAAAATCGTTTAAATAGTGGTTTTAATATTTTTTTAAGTTCAGATAACAATAGGGGCAAAACAATTGTTATTCAGGGAATAATGTATGCTTTAGGAAATGAACCTACATTTCCGTCACAATTTAATTTTCAAGACTACTACTTTATAGTAGAAATAGAAATTGATTTTCGAATAATAACCATCTGTAGAAAAAATGATAAATTTGTTGTTTTAGATAAAGGCAGATTGTTTTTATTAGATAATGTATCAGAGTTTAAGAATTATTGGTCTAAAGTAATTAGATCACTGCCAGTAATTATTAAAAATAAAAAGGAAAGAATTGTTGATCCAGTATTATTTTTACAATTATATTTTGTTGGTCAAGATAATAAGAGTACAAGTAATATTTTAAAAAAAGGTTTCTATAATAAAAAAGATTTCTTAGATATGATATTTTCTCTGGGAGGAGCAATGAGCTCTGTTATATCAGATTATAATGTGAGATTATTAGAAAACGATTTAAAGAGAAAGAAAATAGAGTTGGTTGATTTATCTACAAAAAGAAAACTAGTGCAAGATGGTAAAAGTTATGGAGAATACTTTAGTAAGGTAAGTGAACAGGAAGAATTTGAAGAAATTCTGTATAGAATGGAAGAAATAAATGAAAAAAATTTAGAATTAAAGAAAGAAAGAAATCGTATCCTTAACAAAAGATTAAAATGGAAAAATAGCATTCAAGAACTAAATTCTTTGAATAGAAATATTGAAGCTGGGAAGCTAAGCTGTATGAACTGTGGCTCAGAACATATCACATTTTCGTTATCTGGGAACGGGATAGCATTTGATGTTTCTACTAAAGAAATGAGAAAAGAAATTATAGGAACTATAGAATCTAAAATTGATTCATATAATGAGGAAGTAGAAAAAATTGAATTTTCTATAAGAAAAAATATGGAAATTTTAGATGAACTGATGTGTGTAGAGGGTGTTTCACTAGAAGTTTTATTAGCACATCACAAAGAATATATTTCTCTTAAAGATATTGATCAAGAAATCTTATCAAAAAGAAATGAAATTGATATTATTAATGAAAAAATCAAATTAATTAAATCTGGAATTCAAATTGATAATCAGAAGAAGAAGGAACTGGAACAAGAGTTGATAAACGTATTAACTGATACATATGTATCAATAGATCCTGATCATAAACTGTCTCCTTTTCAATTATTCACAAAAAGTAATCAACAATATTCAGGTAGTGAGGGAACTATTTTTCTTCTATCAAGATTATACGCGTACCAAATCGTTTTTAATCATGATTACCCAATTATTGTAGATTCTTTTCGTGCTGAGGATTTATCAACAGGAAAAGAAGAAAGAGTATTAAAAATATTTAATCAGATTCCTAACCAAAAAATATTTACAACCACATTAAAAAAAGAAGAAGAGAATAAATATCTACAATATCGCTACATAAATGTCATTGATTATTCAGAAGTTCAACCATATAAGTTGTTGAATAAAAAAGATATACCTGAATTTAAGAGTAAGTTAAGTGAGTTATCAATTAAAATATAAAATTAAAGATTTTATAAGAAGTTTAGAGAGAATTTATTATGAAATATAGAAGTATCCCGTATTTAAGATTTAAGAAATTTAAAGAAAAATGGCAATTAAAAGCACTAGGTAATCTAGGTTCAGTAGCTATGAATAAGCGAATTTTCAAGGAGGAAACTTCAGAAGTTGGAGAGATTCCATTTTATAAAATTGGTACTTTTGGTAGTGAACCTGATTCATTTATTACTCGTGAAAAATTTGAGGAGTATAAATCTAAATATCCATATCCTGAAATTGGAGATATTTTGATTTCTGCTTCAGGAAGTATTGGTAGGACGGTAGAATATCAAGGAGAGGAAGCCTATTTTCAAGATTCAAATATCGTCTGGCTAAAACATGATGAACGGTTGGATAATTCTTTTCTTAAGCAATTTTATTCAATAGTGAAATGGGAAGGAATTGAAGGAACTACTATCAAGCGATTGTACAATAAAAATATTTTAGAAACTCCAATTTCACTTCCCAGTCCAGCCGAACAAACCGCCATCGGTACTCTTTTCCGCACCCTCGATGACCTTCTGTCTAGCTACAAGGATAATCTGACCAACTACCAATCTCTCAAGGCGACCATGCTCTCCAAGATGTTTCCCAAGATTGGACAGACAGTCCCTGAGATTCGTTTGGATGGATTTGAAGGTGAGTGGGAGCTTTGTGAAATTAATGATTTAGCTGATGACTTTCAAAGTGGTGGCACTCCAAAAACAAATGTTCAGGAATATTGGGATGGGGATATTCCTTGGATTCAGTCATCTGACTTAGGGATAGATTGTCTATTTGAGATTAAAGTTCAAAAAAGTATTTCTGAGAAAGGTTTGGAAAATTCATCAGCAAAAATAATACCAAAGGATTCAATTGCGGTTGTTACGAGAGTTGGAGTTGGGAAGTTAGCGGTGATGCGTCATGAATACGCAACAAGTCAGGATTTTTTATCACTCTCAAATCTTAAATCAAATATAGAGTTCACAGCATATTTGCTTTATAGATTACTTCAAAAGGAGGTTACCCAACTTCAAGGAACATCAATAAAGGGTATTACTAAAGGGGAATTACTATCGAAAAAAGTATTTATCCCATCTGTCCCTGAACAACAAGCCATCGGTGCCTACTTCTCAAACCTCGATAACCTCATCAATTCTCATCAAGAAAAAATTTCTCAATTAGGAACACTCAAAAAGAAGCTCTTGCAAGATATGTTTATTTAAGGAGGAAATGAATTTGAATGATTTATTTCAGCACTTTGAGTTTACTTTGTTAGTTTATTCTGCTCTATTTTCGCTCATAGGTTCTTTTATAGGATTTCTATTGCAAGTAATCGTTTCAACTAGTTTATCTAATAGAGGAAAAGTTAAGATTTATATTAAGTCGACTTCCCATAAACTAATAAGCAGAGTTTGGGGATTTGATAATTCAGTAAATGGAATGGTCTTTGGAGTTCCTTTGTCAATTGAGCTTCATAATACAAAGTCTAGAAAGCAAATTATTAGAAATATGAATCTTGTTCTGTACAATAGAGGCGAACAGGTTAGAAAGATGAGACAAGTTACTTTTTCTGAAAAAGCAAATGAGAAATTCTTTTATGGTGAGAATGGAGCGTATTCATTTCTAATTGATGCTTATGAAATAAAAAGATTTGATCTATATTTTGCTATTTCTCAAAAAGAATTTAATAGTGATTTTGATGAGGTTAGAATATCATATTTTGATTCTAAAGATAAATACCATGAGTTTAAAATTTTTGAGATTAGTGAACCATGGATTATATCCAAGAACAAGACCGATGATGATTGGAGAGCTATAAACTAACATCAATCTCCTTTGAAAAAACTTAGAAAGAAACATTATGGAAACAACACAAACGTCCCAGTCGCTCTACCAAGCCCTGTGGAACTCAGCGGATGTTCTCCGCTCTAAGATGGATGCTAATGACTACAAGTCCTATCTTTTGGGCATGGTCTTTTATAAGTACCTGTCAGATAAGATGCTCTTTTTCGTGGCGGAGACTATGGAGGAGGGGAGTGAGAGTCTAGAGGCTGCCCTTGAGGTCTATCGTAACTACTATGAGGATGCGGACACCCACGAGGATCTTCTTGCAGTCATGAAGGACGAACTCAACTATAGTATCAAGCCTGAGTTGACCTTTACGGCTCTTGTAGCACGTGTCAATGAGGGAACTTTCCAGCTGGAAGATTTGGCTCAAGGTTTTCGAGATATTGAGCAGAGTGATGAACTCTATGAAAATCTCTTTGAAGATATTGATCTCTATTCTAAAAAGCTAGGGGCGACTCCGCAAAAGCAAAACCAAACGGTGGCGGCGGTCATGAAGGAGTTGGCTGTGCTAGATGTGGCTGGTCATGCTGGTGATATGCTGGGAGATGCTTATGAGTATCTGATTGGTCAGTTTGCGACTGACTCGGGTAAGAAGGCTGGTGAGTTCTATACACCTCAGCCTGTTGCCAAACTCATGACTCAGATTGCCTTTTTGGGTCGTGAGGATCAGCTAGGCTTTACCATCTATGATGCGACTATGGGGTCTGGCTCTCTCTTGCTCAATGCCAAGAAATACTCTCACAAACCGCAGACAGTGGTCTACTTTGGTCAGGAGCTCAATACCTCGACCTATAACTTGGCTCGGATGAACATGATTCTACACGGGGTTCCAGTTGAGAATCAATTTCTCCACAATGCCGATACACTAGACGAAGACTGGCCGACTCAAGAGCCGACCAACTTTGACGGTGTTCTCATGAACCCTCCCTACTCTGCCAAGTGGTCTGCTAGTTCTGGCTTTATGGCGGATCCTCGTTTCTCTCCTTTTGGGAAACTAGCACCCCAGTCCAAGGCTGATTTTGCCTTTCTCTTGCATGGTTACTACCACCTCAAGCAGGATAATGGAGTTATGGCTATCGTTCTTCCCCACGGTGTCCTTTTCCGTGGAAATGCAGAAGGCACCATTCGTAAGGCCTTGTTAGAAGAAGGAGCCATTGATACGGTAATTGGTCTTCCAGCCAATATCTTCTTTAACACCAGCATTCCGACCACGGTTATCATTCTCAAAAAGAACCGCACAAATCGTGATGTCTACTTTATCGATGCCTCTAAGGAGTTTGATAAGGGGAAAAATCAGAATATCATGACGGATGCTCATATCGAGAAAATTCTGGAGGCTTACAAGTCACGTGAGGAGATTGATAAGTTTGCCCATCTAGCAAGCTATGAAGAAATCGTCGAAAATGACTATAACCTCAATATCCCTCGCTATGTAGATACCTTTGAGGAAGAAGAAGTCGAACCACTGACAGAAATCGTCAGCAAGATTAACACGACAAATGAAGCAATCCAAAACCAAACCGCTTCCCTACTCGAAATGCTCGGTCAACTACACGGAACCACACCAGAAGCCGATGCTGAGTTTAAAGAGTTTTTGAAAGAGTTTGAAGGGTGATGGAGAAGATTGTTTCCATCCCTATAGAAATCGAAATCTTAAAAATAGAGGAGGTCAGCAATCACTATGAGTAATAAAATTGTTGAATACAAAGACCTGATTGCTTTTCATCCAGGTCAGTATGTTGAGGAGTTGATTGAAGATTATAACCTAACGCAGAAAGAATTTGCGGAGCGTTTAGGAGTTTCCGTCAAGACCGTCAACAAGCTAGTTAATGCAGAGGAGTCCATTAGTAAAGAAACGGCTCATAAGTTAGCCAAGCTAAGCGGAGTTTCTATGCAAACTTGGATCAATCTTCAGAACGCTTACGATGTAAAAGTGACGGAGATTTTACTTGAAGATTTACATAGAAAGGAAGACGATGACACCTAACTATAAAATAACAGAAGAAATATTGAATCTTGTGCAGAAGATTTCTGAGTTGGCGACTCAACTTTCTTTCGAAACGAGAGAATTACACTTACGCAAGGAAAATCGGATTCGCTCTATTCAGTCCTCTTTAGCTATTGAGAATAATAGTCTTTCTCTGGATCAGGTGACTGATATCATAGAGGGGAAAAGAGTTCTAGGCCCTCTTAAGGATATCCATGAGGTCCAAAATGCTTATGAAGCTTATGAGAAGGTTTTTCGCTTAAATCCATATAGTATAGATGATTTTTTACTAGCTCATCAATTGCTGACTCAGGATTTGGTTAAGCATCCAGGTCAGTTTCGATTAGGAGATGTGGGTGTTTTTGATGGATCGGGGAAAGTTGTTCATCTTGGAGCGAGACCACAATTTGTTCCTAATCTGGTATCGGACTTATTTGCTTGGGCTAAAGCTAGTCAGATATCTGATATTGTCAAATCTTGTATCGTACATTTTGAGCTAGAAATTATTCACCCTTTTGAGGATGGGAACGGTCGTATGGGGCGGATGTGGCAGAGTCTAATTTTGAGTAGATGGAATCCTTTATTTGAGTGGCTTCCTGTCGAGTCTGTTATTTACCGACACCAGTCAGGGTATTATCAAGCTTTAACAGAGAGTAATGAGGCTAATGATTCTACAAAATTCATCCAATTTATGCTTGAAGCGATTTTAGAAACCTTGCTAGATTATAGTCAGCAAAAAAATGATAGTACGGAAAAGTCGGTTAAATTACTTTTGAAACCACGTGAGCTATCTATTTTTGAAAAAATAGAGTCTTATCTTGTAGAGAATTATCAGATAACAACTGCAGTTGCACAAGAACTAACAGGTTTGAGTGCGGCAACCATGCGTCGTTATCTCCAACTATTTGTAAATCAAGGTTTATTAGAAAAATCGGGAACTACAAAAAACACTCTTTATTCGCTCATAATTCGCTCATAATTCGCTCATTTTTTCAAAAAATACATATATCTAAAAGAAAGAGGGGTAAGTGATGAAGAATAGTGCTATCGGGAGTAATTGGAAGGATGTCCGATCTGAACTCTTTACCAAGGAGGAAATACTTGAAAGTGATATGAGAGTAGCTATCATGAGCGAGTTGATTGAAGCCAGCCATAAATAAGGAATCAGCCAGAAAAAGCTAGAGGAACTCAGTGGAGTGAGTCAACCTGTCATAGCTAGGATGGAGACAGGAAAGACCAGTCCTCAGTTGGATACGGTCTTAAAAGTCCTAGCCAGTTTAGGAAAAACACTAGCAGTCGTCCCTCTCGAACAGAGAAAGAGTTGATAGGAAGAACTTGGAAAACTTTAACAAATTTAATAGTTATAGTGCCTCAAGTGTATAATATAGAAAGATTATGTTTTATTTATATCAAGTGCGAACGAAGTGAGCTTTTAGCGGATATTTCCCGCTATAGTGGTATTCTAGATAATAATTTATTATTATCTAGAACGGAATTTTTGAGACATTCTGGCTCAAAAATTAGGGATGAAATTACGAAGTAAGTTGCTCCCGTCCGCACTTTTCAGGGAAATATCAGAATTACAAAAGAAAAATCAACCTATAGTCTTTTCTAATAACAAGTCATAGTCACTTATAAGAATTACTAATAACGCGTTTGAGTATTCTAACTGAAATTGAGCTATAAAACAAGCTACACAAAGGATTTGAGGCATTTGTCTCAAGTCTTTTTCTTTTGTCTAAAACAGAGGTATAGTTTCAAACTATATCAAAGCCTAATTTTTTACAATTATACAGATGATTTCTTTTCTGTTAAGATAGTTTCAACAACAAATTTTGGAGGACACATCATGTCAACTACAATCATCGGTTTCCCTCGTTTGGGCGAATTCCGCGAATTAAAATTTACAACTGAAAAATACTTTAGAAAAGAAATCTCAGAAGAAGAACTCTTGGCAGCCGCAAAAGACTTGCGTGCTAAACACTGGAACATTGTCAAAGAAAAAGGCATCACTGAAATTCCATCAAATGACTTTTCTCACTATGACAACTTCCTAGATGCAGCCTTCCTTTTCAACGTGGTACCTGCTTCAGTTCAAAACTTGGACTTGTCTGACCTTGAGCGCTACTTTGCTTTGGGTCGTGGTTACCAAGGAGAAAAAGGAGACGTTCGCGCCCTTCCAATGAAGAAATGGTTCAACACTAACTACCACTACATCGTTCCTAAATTTGAAAAAGACACTCAAGTCAAACTTGCAGGTCACAAGATTTTTGATGAGTTCCAAGAAGCAAAAGAACTTGGATTGAACACTCGCCCAGTTCTTGTAGGTCCATTCACTTTCCTTCAATTGTCAGACTTTGAAGAAGGTGTGAAAGCAGAAGACTTCGTAGACAGCTTAGTGGCTGCTTACCAAGAAGTTTTTGCTAAATTGGCTGAACTTGGTGCGACTCGTATCCAATTGGATGAAGCGGCTCTTGTAAAAGACTTGACAGCTGAAGAAAAAGCTCTCTTCTTGAACCTCTACAACAAACTCTTGGCTGACAAAAAAGGTCTTGAAGTCTTGCTTCAAACTTACTTCGGAGATGTTCGTGACGTATACGCTGACCTTGTAAACTTGCCAGTAGATGCTATCGGTCTTGACTTCGTTGAAGGTAAGAAAACTCTTGAATTGGTTAAAGGTGGTTTCCCAGCTGACAAGACTCTTTATGCAGGTATTGTCAATGGTAAAAACATCTGGCGCAACAACTACGAAAAGAGCTTGGCTGTTCTTGAGCAAATCCCAGCTGAAAACATTGTCTTGACAAGCTCATGCTCACTTCTTCATGTGCCATTTACAACTGCTAATGAAGAATTTGAACCAGCAATCTTGAACCACTTTGCCTTTGCAGTTGAAAAATTGGATGAGATCCGTGATTTGGATGCTATCCGCAATGGTCAAGGTGAAGAAGCACTTGCAGCTAACAAAGAACTCTTTGCGACTGAGCGTGTTGGTGAAAATGCTGAACTTCGTGCGCGTATCGCTGGCTTGACAGACGCAGACTACACTCGTTTGCCAGCCTTTGCAGAACGTGAAGCTATCCAAGAAGAAGCTTTCAAACTTCCAGCTCTTCCAACAACAACTATCGGTTCATTCCCTCAAACTAAAGAAGTTCGTGCGAAACGTTTGGCTTACCGTAAAGGTGAATTGTCTCAAGAAGAGTACGACGCTTTCCTTGCTGAAACGATCGATGAATGGATCAAATGGCAAGAAGATATCGACTTTGATGTCCTTGTTCACGGTGAGTTTGAGCGTAACGACATGGTTGAGTACTTCGGTCAAAACTTGTCAGGTTACCTCTTCT
>CAURTM010000036.1:0-15340 GCA_963527735.1 uncultured Streptococcus sp. | reverse complement strand
AGCAAAAAAAGAGTTCGAATTGAACTCTTTTTAACATCTTATAAAGTAGGGAGAAGATTTTATAAAAATAGTGAATAAATTCCTTCTTATGCTATAAGTTTTATTAGCGATCAAACTCTACTATATCCTATTTCATACGATAAAAATCAATCACTAGACCAGCAGGACCACTTACTAGCAGAGATTCGGTTCCCCAATCAGTTACAACTGGCCCATGTAAAATCTCGACACCAAGCTCTTTTAAACGTTGGTAATTCTGATTTAGATCCTCAACCTCGATATGAAGAATGATTCCTGACTGAAAATCTTCCAAAGGAATCAAATGATTTTGGGACAACATCAGACAGTGACTGCCAATCGTAAACTGAGCAAAACTATCATCAACATAATCGGACTTTTTATCCAAAATACGCTCCAAGTCAGCACAGACTTGGGGAACATCTGAAACGATAATATCTAATTGATTTAAATTCATTTACTATCCTCCATAAAAAGACCGGATTGCTCCGATCTTTTTAAGTTTCGCTCTAAGAAAATCAAAGAATAAACAAGGCATCGAACCGCAGGCAGTACTGAAGTACGGCAAGGTGAAGATAACACAGTTTAAATTTGATTTTCGACGAGAGGAATTATTTAATTGCGCGTGATTGCAAACCTTCTTCTTCCAAGAAGAGACGGAATGGTACGAGTTCTTCTGCTTCGTATTTTTCCTTGAAGGCTTTGATTGCTTCTTCTGAGTGAAGTTTTGGATCCAATTCAAGTACTTCTACTGGAAGTGGACGGTGTGGAGTGATGTGAGCATCGATAACAACAGTTTTACCTTCTTTGTTCAATTTAACAGCTTCTGCAACAACTGCATCGATGTCTTCGATACGGTTAACTGTAAATCCTACAGCACCTTGCGCTTCAGCGATTTTCGCATAGTCAGCATTAGTGAAGTCACAACCAAACAAGTGTTTGTTTGTGTCTTCGTATTTGTCCTTGATGAAGGCATATTTATCATTTGAGAAGACAACGTTGATAACTGGAAGGTCGTATTGAACGTTTGTGATAACGTCTGGGTAGCACATGTTAAATGCACCGTCACCCATGATGTTCCATACTTGGCGATCTGGATTGTCTTTCTTAGCAGCGATACCACCAGGAAGGGCAATACCCATTGTCGCAAAGAGTGGAGATGTACGCCACATGTTCTTAGGTGTCATGTGAAGGTGACGAGTAGATGTTTGAGTAGTGTCACCTACGTCGATTGAATAGATAGCGTCTTGATCAGCATGTTTGTTGATTGCATTGTAAACTTGATACAATTGCAATTCACCCTCAGTTTTACCTTCGATTTTGTTCATGTAATCACGCCAGTTTTGGTTGTTCTTAACGTTTGCACGCCACCATGGAGTAGATTCAACTGGGTTCACTTTGTCAAGGATTGCTTTCGCTGCTTGACCTGCATCACCAAGGATTGAAGCGTCAAGGGCATGACGTTTACCAAGTTTGTAAGGGTCGATATCCACTTGGATGAATTTTTCAGTGTTCTTGAATGCTTCGTAAACTTCAGCAAATGGGAAGTTTGAACCAAGGAAAAGAACTGTGTCTGCTTCAAAGACCACTTCGTTGGCTGGTTTCCAACCAACACGGTAAGCAGAACCTGTCAAACCTTCATAGTTCCATTCGAACGCTTCGAAGTTTTTACCAGTTGTGATGATTGGTGCTTTGATTTTACGTGACAATTCAGTAATCACTTCACCAGCTTTAACACCACCGTAACCAGCATAGATAACTGGACGTTCAGCATTGTTCAAGATTTCAACAGCTTTGTCGATTTCAACTTCGTTCAAAGCAGGAGCGATAAATGAACGCTCGTATGAACCTGATCCATAGTATGAGTTTTCGTCGATTTCTTGGAAACCAAAGTTTACTGGGATTTCAACAACAGCTGGACCTTTTTTAGAAACTGCAGCACGGCAAGCTTCGTCGATTACTTTTGGCAATTGCTCAGCGTAAGCTACACGTTTGTTGTATACAGCGATACCGTTGTACATTGGGTTTTGGTTCAATTCTTGGAAAGCATCCATGTTCAATTCGTTAACTGGACGTGATCCAAGGATTGCTAGGAATGGAGTGTTATCCATAGCTGCATCGTAAACACCGTTAATCAAGTGAGTCGCACCTGGACCACCTGAACCAACTGCAACCCCGATTGAGCCGCCGAATTTAGCTTGCATAACCGCTGCAAGAGCACCTGTTTCTTCGTGGCGAACTTGCAAGAAACGGATATCTTTGTCTTCAGCCAAAGCGTCCATCAATGAGCTGAGTGTTCCTGATGGGATACCGTAGATTGTGTCTACGCCCCATGTTTTCAATACGTTAAGCATTGCTGCAGATGCAGTAATTTTCCCTTGAGTCATAATGATAACTCTCCTTCAAATATTTTTAAATCTACTAAAAAAGGTTTCATATAGTTTTTGAAAACGTTTCAGTAAATTTTTACAATACTAATTTATCACATTTATTTTGACTTTACTAAGAATCTGCTCAGAAGTTTCTATTCTCTATTACAGTACAGTTTGGAAACGTTTTTTAGACTCTGTTTTATAATAAAAAGCGAGCAAGCCCGCTTTTAATCTATTTTACTAAAGTTTAGCAGAAGGGAACTGGTCAGAACGGATACAGAACTAAATGCCATGGCTAGACCTGCCAGTTCTGGGTTAAGGGCCAGTCCAACACCTGAAAAGACTCCTGCTGCTATCGGAATTCCGGCGACATTGTAGATAAAGGCCCAGAAAAGATTGAGCAGAATTCGATTAAAGGTTTTCTTACTCATGTCAAAGGCACGAACCACTCCTAGGAGGTTATTAGTTGTCAACACCAAATCTGCTGACTCGATGGCAATATCTGTTCCAGCTCCCATAGCAATTCCCACATCTGCTACACTGAGGGCAGGAGCGTCATTGATACCGTCACCAACAAAGGCTACTTTTCCAGTCGCTTGTAGTTTATGGATTTCATGGGCTTTTTCTTCTGGTAAGACACCTGCAATGACCTCTTCGATTCCGATCTGATCGGCAATAGCACGCGCCACACCTGCATTGTCTCCTGTCAGCATGACTGTTTTAAGACCTCGTTTTTTCAACTGACTGATGGCAAGCTTAGCATTTTCCTTAGGAATATCTTGCAGAGCGAGCAAGCCTTTGATTTCATTGTCAACAGCCAAGAACACAACTGTCTTAGCTTCTTTTTCCAGTTCTTCTAGTTTTTCTTGATAAATGCTAGAAATATCCATGCCATCCAGCATTTTAGCATTTCCAAGCAGAACTTGTTTTCCATTGATTTGCCCTGAGACACCTTTTCCGTGCAAGGCTTGGAAATTTTCAACAGTTTGAAGCTCAAGTCCAGCTTCACTCGCTCGTTTCACAACGGCTTCAGCCAGTGGGTGTTGAGAAGCTTCTTCCAAGGAGGCTGCCAATCCAAGCACTTCTACTTCGTCGCCGATGATATCTGTTACCACAGGCTTCCCTTCCGTCAAAGTTCCAGTCTTATCAAAGACAAGAGTTTGGACTTTCTGGATTTCCTGTAGAACCATTCCATTTTTGAGGAGAACTCCCATCTTAGCACTGCGTCCTGTCCCTACCATAAGGGCTGTCGGTGTTGCGAGCCCCAAGGCACAAGGACAGGCGATAATCAAAACCGCCACCGCATAGAGAAGAGAAGAGACAAAACTCGCTCCAAGCACGACTACACTATCCCTGAGCAAGACGAACCAAATCCAAAAGGTCACAATCCCTAAAATGACAACTGCTGGGACAAAAATCCCTGAAATTTTATCCGTCAAGTCCTGAATCGGCGCACGACTTGTCTGAGCTTTCTTCACAAAATCCACAATCTGAGCCAAAACAGTCTCTGAACCAACTTTTTCTGCTCTAAAAACAAGTGTTCCACTATTATTGATGGTTGAACCAATGACGGTATCTCCAACTGTCTTGTCCACAGGCAGACTCTCACCTGTCACCATAGACTCATCAATACTAGAGATACCTTCTACTACGACACCATCAACCGCAATCTTTTCACCGGGACGCACTCGAATCAGGTCACCTACCTTGACTTGCTCCAAAGGGACTTGAACATAGTTATCCTCACGCAAGACTTCTGCAGTTTTAGCCTGCAAGTCAAGTAATTTCTCCACAGCTTGGGAAGTATTTTTCCTCATTTTCTCCTCAAAAACGGCTCCCATAAGAACGAAGAAGAAGATAAATGCAGCACTTTCAAAGTAAACAGGGAGGCCAGCGAAGAGGGCAACTAAGCTATAGAAATAGGCCACTAGGGTTCCCAGAGCAACCAAGGTATCCATGTTGGCATTGTGCTTTTTAAAACTAGCCCAAGCACTTTGAATATAAGGACCACCTGCTACTAGCATAATCGGTGTTGTGGCTAAAAAGGTGCCCCAACGCATGACTTGGTGACTAATTCCTCCTGTCGACATCCCAATCATGAGAATCACAAGAGGCACAGTAAAGATACTAGTAATCCAAAAACGCTGTAAAAGTGATAGAGATTTTCGAGTCTTCTCAACTACGGTATAACTCCCCTTTTGCATCTTCATGCCACAAGAAAATTCATGTTTGCCTAATTCTTGAGGTGTAAAACGAATTGTTTTCTCTTCGTCTACGCCGATTGGTTCCAAGATGCCTTCTTCTTCAAACAGAATTTCCTTATAACAGTTTGAAGGTGTCACACGGTGAAAGGTAATCTCAGCAGGAACTCCTTTTTGCAGTTGAATGTGGGCTGGATGGTAGCCTTTGTCTGCCGTGATACGGATTTTTTGAACACCATTTTCAAGACTTGCTTTTACAATTTCAGTCATATCATTCTCCTATTCTACAATCATCTTACCGTGCATCATATTCATGCCACAAGAGAAACCATACTCTCCAGCCTGCTCAGGCGTGATTTCCACTACATACTCTTCCCCCATAGGCAGGTCCGCATGTACACCAAAATCTGGAAAAACAATTTGGTCCAGACAGGGTGAAGGGTCCTTACGGTCAAAGACAATGCGGGCTGGCACTGATTTCTTGAGGATAATCAACTCAGGCGTATAGCCTCCCATGACTTCCACTCGAATCTCTTGGTAGCCGTTTTTTTGCTGGGCCTTTTGTCCAGATTTTTCAGGCTTTTTGAAAAACCAAAACAAGATAAACGCGATAAGGGCAATACAAATAATGGTTACAATACTATTTAACATGACGTCTCCTTTACATACAATTACATTTTACTTCTGTTACAGCGTTTGATTTCTTCTCAGAAATCACAGCTTCCAAGTCTTCCAAGTCAGCCTGAGTAAAATCACATTCAGCAATCAAATCAGCCAACAAGTTCTTAATCCTACGAGAACAAACCTTGTCCTTGATATCTTGGACAAGTAAATCCCGACTTTGGTCCAAAGTTAAAAGGGCTGAATAGACAAAGAACTTGCCTTCTTTTTTCCTTGTCAGACACTCTTTCTCAACCAAACGAGCCAAAAGAGTTTGAATGGTCGACTTGGACCAGTCGAACCGCTCAGCCAGAACCCTGATCAAATCCGTACTGGTCTGCTCTCCTTGCATCCAAATAATCTTCATGACCTGCCATTCTGCATCTGAAATCTGCATAATCACACCTCCTAAATCTACATTTGTCGATTACAATTATTAGTATACTTCAAAAATCTACATTTGTCAACTATGAAATTCAAATTTTTCTCTTTTTTTAAAATCTTCATTTCAAAAGTGTTGAAAACACAAGGAAAAACCTCCACATCAAGTGGAGGCAAGCTGTTTTATCAATACAATTTTAAGTCGCGTGGGTCAACTGGGAAGGTTGGGTTGTATGGGTTGTGACGGAGTTTGAAGTGTTTGACATCTTCAATCGTCTGAGTTCCAGACAACTGCATGACTGTCTTCAATTCCGCATTCAAGTGTTCAAAGACTTGACGCACACCAACACTACCACCGAGAGCCAAACCATAGATAACCGGGCGACCAATAGCTACCAAGTCTGCTCCTGAAGCCAAGGCTTTAAAGACATGTTGACCACGACGAACACCTGAGTCAAAGACAATTGGTACGCGTTTGTCAACTGCTTCTGCTACTTCTTGAAGTGAATCAAAGGCAGCTGGTCCACCGTCGATTTGACGACCACCGTGGTTGGTTACCCAGATACCAGAAGCTCCCGCAGCAAGCGAACGTTCAACGTCCTCACGGCATTGTGGTCCCTTGACATACACAGGAAGTCCTGAGTATTCAGCGATAAATTCTACATCACGTGGAGACAAGCGTTGTTTAGCTGATTTGTAAACAAAGTCCATTGATTTTCCAGCACCTTCTGGCAGGTATTCCTCAACAATCGGCATGCCAACTGGGAAGACAAAACCATTGCGCTTGTCCACCTCACGATTGCCTCCTACAGTCGCATCTGCTGTCAAGACAATCGCTTTATAACCTTCAGCCTTCACACGGTCCATGATGTGGCGGTTGATTCCGTCATCTTTACTAAAGTAAAATTGGAACCAGTGAGGTGTCCCTTGAAGGGCTTCTGTAATTTCTGGAAGATCGACAGTAGAGTAAGAGCTAGTTGTGTAAAGAGAACCAAACTCATGAACACCACGCGCAGTCGCCACTTCACCTTGTTCATTTGCCAATTTATGAGCCGCAACAGGCGCCATAATGATTGGTGAAGACAATTTTTCACCTGCAAATTCAATCTCTGTACTTGGATTTTCTACATTGCAAAGTGTATGAGGAACGATGAGCTTGTGGTTAAAGGCACGAATATTCTCACGCAAAGTGAAAGTATCTTCCGCCCCACTAGCGATATAGCCAAATGCTGCTTTAGGAATAACTTGTTGCGCCATTGGCTCCAAATCATAGGTATTGATGAAATCTACATGACCTTCTGCATTGCTTGTTTTGTATGACATAAAATGCCCTCCTTAATAAGTAAGCGTTTACTTTGTATATTACAAAAATATCTTAACTCTTTTTTCAAAACTTTTCAAATATTTTGTTTGGAAATTTCAGAAATTTTATGTCTATGATAAAAAATCCTTATAACGGCAATAAAAAATAGATATTATCCAAAGGAGATTTTAAGTGTTACAATAACTGTATTATTTCTAGATGGGAGGTTCTATTTTTGGATTGGTCCATTGTTGAACAATATCTACCACTATATCAAAAGGCATTCCTTCTGACCTTGCATATTGCAGTTTGGGGAATTTTGGGATCCTTTCTGCTCGGTTTAATCGTTAGTATCATCCGACATTATCGAATCCCTGTTTTGGCGCAAATAGCGACAGCTTACATTGAATTGTCACGCAACACGCCCCTTTTGATTCAACTCTTCTTTCTCTACTTCGGTCTTCCTAGAGTAGGGATTGTCCTATCTTCAGAAGTCTGTGCCACTTTAGGGCTGGTCTTTTTAGGAGGCTCCTATATGGCAGAATCTTTCCGAAGTGGGCTGGAAGCCGTCAGTCAAACCCAGCAGGAGATTGGATTAGCCATCGGTCTGACGCCTGTACAGGTCTTTCGCTATGTAGTTCTTCCGCAAGCAACAGCGGTGGCCCTACCGTCTTTTAGTGCCAATGTCATTTTCCTCATCAAGGAAACCTCTGTTTTCTCAGCAGTAGCTTTGGCCGACCTCATGTACGTCGCCAAAGACTTGATTGGGCTCTACTATGAGACAGACATTGCGCTTGCTATGTTGGTAGTTGCTTACCTTATCATGTTGCTACCCATCTCACTGGTCTTTAGCTGGATAGAAAGGAGGCTCCGCCATGCAGGATTCGGGAATCCAAGTACTCTTTCAGGGAAATAATCTCTTGAGAATCTTACAGGGATTGGGCGTTACGATTGGTATATCCATCCTTTCTGTCCTCTTATCCATGATGTTCGGAACAGTCATGGGAATCATCATGACCTCCCATTCTAGAATCATACGATTTTTAACACGATTGTATCTGGAATTTATCCGTATCATGCCCCAGCTGGTGTTGCTCTTCATCGTTTACTTTGGCTTAGCTCGAAACTTTAATATCAATATCTCAGGTGAGACTTCAGCTATTATCGTTTTTACCCTCTGGGGAACAGCTGAAATGGGAGACTTGGTACGTGGAGCCATCACTTCCCTCCCTAAGCATCAGTTTGAAAGTGGACAGGCGCTAGGTTTAACCAATGTTCAACTTTACTACCACATCATCATCCCACAAGTCTTGAGAAGATTACTTCCACAAGCCATCAATCTTGTCACTCGGATGATTAAAACTACTTCCTTGGTCGTTTTGATTGGGGTTGTTGAAGTGACCAAGGTTGGACAACAAATCATCGATAGCAATCGCTTGACCATCCCAACCGCTTCCTTTTGGATTTATGGAACTATCCTGGTCTTATATTTCGCAGTCTGTTTCCCTATTTCCAAACTATCCACTCACTTAGAAAAACATTGGAGGAACTAAATGTCTGAAACTATCTTAGAAATCAAGGAACTAAAAAAATCCTTCGGAGACAATCCCATCCTCCAAGGACTTTCTCTAGAAATCAAAAAAGGGGAAGTTGTGGTTATCCTTGGGCCATCCGGTTGTGGGAAAAGTACCCTCCTTCGTTGCCTCAATGGCTTAGAAAGTATTCAAGGTGGAGATATTCTTCTGGACGGTCAGTCTATCGTTGAAAATAAAAAAGACTTTCACCTAGTTCGCCAAAAGATTGGTATGGTCTTTCAAAGTTATGAACTCTTTCCCCATCTGGATGTCCTACAAAACCTCATCCTAGGTCCTATCAAGGCTCAGGGACGCGACAAGAAGGAAGTAACGGAAGAAGCTCTGAAACTACTGGAACGTGTTGGTTTGCTAGACAAACAACATAGCTTTGCCCGTCAATTATCTGGCGGACAGAAACAACGGGTTGCAATTGTCCGTGCCCTGCTCATGCATCCAGAAATCATCCTTTTTGACGAAGTGACTGCTTCACTGGATCCAGAAATGGTGCGTGAAGTGCTAGAACTGATCAATGATTTGGCTCAAGAAGGCCGTACCATGATTTTAGTAACTCATGAAATGCAGTTTGCTCAAGCTATTGCCGATCGGATTATCTTCCTCGACCAAGGGAAAATCGCTGAAGAAGGAACGGCTCAAGCCTTCTTTACCAATCCACAAACTAAACGAGCTCAGGAATTTTTAAACGTCTTTGACTTTAGCCAATTTGGCTCATATCTATAAAGGAGATTCTTATGAAACTATTCAAACCACTCTTAACTGTTTTGGCACTTGCCTTCGCCCTTATCTTTGTCACAGCTTGTAGCTCAGGTGGAAATGCTGGTTCATCATCTGGTAAAACCACTGCCAAGGCTCGCACTATCGATGAAATCAAAAAAAGCGGTGAGCTACGAATCGCCGTATTTGGAGACAAGAAACCGTTTGGTTATGTTGATAACGATGGTTCCTACCAAGGTTACGATATCGAACTTGGGAACCAACTGGCCCAAGACCTTGGTGTCAAGGTTAAATACGTTTCCGTCGATGCTGCCAACCGTGCGGAATACTTGATTTCAAACAAGGTGGATATTACCCTTGCCAACTTTACAGTGACTGATGAACGTAAGAAGCAAGTTGATTTTGCCCTTCCATACATGAAAGTCTCTCTTGGTGTTGTATCACCTAAGACTGGTCTCATTACAGACGTCAAACAACTTGAAGGTAAAACCTTGATTGTCACAAAAGGAACGACTGCTGAGACTTATTTTGAAAAAAATCACCCAGAAGTAAAACTCCAAAAATACGACCAATACAGTGACTCTTACCAAGCTCTTCTTGACGGACGTGGAGATGCCTTTTCAACTGACAATACTGAAGTCCTAGCTTGGGCGCTTGAAAATAAAGGATTTGAAGTAGGTATTACTTCCCTCGGTAATCCAGATACCATTGCGGCAGCAGTTCAAAAAGGCAACCAAGAATTGCTAGACTTCATTAATAAAGATATTGAAAAATTAGGCAAGGAAAACTTCTTCCACAAGGCCTATGAAAAAACACTTCACCCAACCTACGGTGACGCTGCTAAAGCTGACGACCTGGTTGTTGAAGGTGGAAAAGTCGACTAATACTCTTCGAAAATCTCTTCAAACCACGTCAGCTTTATCTACAACCTCAAAGCAGTGCTTTGAGCAATCTGCTGCTAGTTTCCTAATTTGCTCTTTGATTTTCATTGAGTATCAGATCCAATAAAAACACAAAAAGAAATCAGGTAATCCTAGTGACTACCTGATTTTCTATGTTTTAGGCATTTTGCCAATTTTCTTGGTCTTCTTTAAAGCGTTTTAGGAGATCAAGTCCTTCTGGCGTAATGTAACCTTCTTCTTGGGCTAGATGGATGAGCTCACTGTAGTTTGAAAGTGTTACCAATTTCACACCTGCATCAGCAAAGTTCTTATCTGCTTTTGGTAATTGGTAGCTGAAAATCGCTACAACTCCAAGCACATCTGCTCCTTCGCGTTTAGCTGCGGCTACGGCTTCAAGAACTGAACCGCCAGTTGAAATAAGGTCTTCAACCACTACCATTTTTTGACCCTGAGCTACGCGACCTTCGATTTGGTTACCAGCTCCGTGGTCTTTTGGTTTGCTACGGATATAGGCAAAAGGTAGATTCATCTTATCAGCAATAATAGCTCCGTGAGGAATCCCTGCTGTCGCAGTTCCTGCAATGACTTCTACCTCAGGAAAGGCTTCTTTGATAGCATCCACAAAACCATTTTCAATGAGCGTACGAGTTTCTGGATAGGCTAGCGTCACACGGTTATCCGTGTAAATTGGCGACTTGATACCAGATGCCCAAGTGAAAGGCTCCTCTGGCTTGAGGTAAACTGCTTGAATTTTCAAGAGATGGCTAGCGATATCTTTAGCAAGTGTCATGATCTTCTCCTTTTATTTTTATAATCTAGTTTTTAATTCCAGTCCTGTGTCCATTCATCCTTGATGGCATGATAAGCTGCAACAGGATCTTCAGCTTGGGTAATGGGACGTCCCACTACAATATAGTCACTACCGATTTGATAAGCATCCGCTGGCGTCATGACACGTTTTTGGTCTCCAACAGCAGCTCCCTGAGGACGAATTCCTGGTGTTAGACAGATAAAATCTGGATTGGTCGCCTGCTTGATGAGTTGGACTTCCTGAGCCGAGCAAACAACACCATCCAAGCCAGCTTCAGCTGTCTTCTTGGCATAGTGGATCACAGACTCTTGCAGGCTGGTTTGGATATTTTGAAACTCCTGCATCTGGGTTTCTGATGTTGATGTCAGCTGCGTGACTGCGATCAATTTGGCTTGACTCCCAAGACCTTCACGCGCAGCCTTCATCATCTCTACACCACCAGCCGCATGAACATTGGTCATATCGACACCAAGCTGAGACAAGACCTTCATGGCTGACTTGACTGTATTAGGAATGTCATGAAGTTTTAGATCAAGAAAGACGCTGTGACCCTGACCTTTCAAGTAAGACACAATCTCAGGACCCGCTGCATAATAGAGCTCCATCCCTACCTTGAGATAAAGGCTTTCTTCTGCTGGGAAATGAGCTAAAAATTCCTTGACCGCCTCAAAACTAGGAAAATCAAGAGCAATGACTGGACGATGTTCTCGCATAGGTTTCTCCTTTTACCTTTGCTAGTGAGAGAGTCTGGGCAACAGAAGCCACGAAAAAAGGAACCTGCCAACAGCAAGGTTCCACGAAAAATGGGTAGTCTCCACCCTTTCACCGTCTAACCTTAGCTGCCTCTCTGGACTGCTTTAAAGGTTTTTTACTATTCTATTATTTCTACTAGCACTTGTCAAGTAAAAACATGGTAACTAAAGAGCTATGAAAGAAAAGGTAAACCTAGCGACGTGATGAACGCTGACTTGTTTGGTTTCGATTGCTTTCTTCCTCCAATTTTTTCTTCTCTTCTTCCAATTTATTCTGCTGTTCTTCTAGTCTTTTCTTCTCTTCCTCTTTCTGTTTCTTCTCAGCTTCCTTGGCCTCTTGTTTGGCTTTTTCCTCAGCCTCCATAATTAATTTATCCGCCACAGTGTAGCTGTAGATTCCAGCTTCCATGTCGACCACACTCGGTTCTGACAATTGTGGCTTAATCTTACTGTAATAAGGCAATTTCTTGCTCATTTCAGACAGGGGAACCAAGACCTCGTCCGAATCATTCATGGTCAATCGAATTAAATCTGAAGTTACCTTGCTTGGGGCTAGTTCCACCTTTTGGATAGCCGCCTTGAGTTCTGGGCTAATTTGAGAAAGTTCTGATGTAAAGGCCTTGATTTGTTCGCTGTCATTAAAGAGAACTGACAAATAAGTTTCTGGCAGACTAACCAAGCTCACAGAACTGGTCTCAAGCTGACCACTGGAAAGAATAGGATAATGATTTTCACCAGAAACATAGTAGGCAACAATATCGTATTCCTTGACCTTGATAGTAAACTTAGTTGGAAATTGATAAACAAGCTGAGCTGATTCAACCCAATAGTTGGACTTGATCTGCTCTTCATATTTTTCCTTATCTAGCAGAAGGTTAATCGTATAATCAGAATCCTGAATGCCTGAAGCCTGTCGAATATCATCATCTGTAGTTTGTACCGTTCCCTCAATACGGATATCCTTCATAGTCGCATAAGGACTGAGTAAGTAGGCAGAGACGACCAATAAAAGCAGACTTGGAAATAAAATCGTTAAGGCTCGCAAGATATGGAGGCCAGGAATCTTTGCTTTGGCTGGTTTTTTCTTTGTAGCCTTTTTAGCAATGTTTTTATCCTCTTTCTTTGGCTCTTTGGATTTTGGTTCTTCTTTGGCTACTTCTTTTTTGACGTCTTCTGACTCTTCTACTTTTTCTTTAACATCTTCCTTAGCTGACTCTGAGTCATTTTGATCAGAGTCACTCTTCTGGTCTTGCTTGTCCTCTGATTTCTCAGATTCTTCTCCCATTCGAGCTTGTCTTTCCTTTTCCTTCTCCTCAGCTAGGGCTGCCTCTTCTTCAGCCTTCTTTTTCAGGTATTCTTGGTTTCGTTTCTGCCATTCTGATAACTCTTTAAATTCTTCGAGGATTTCTTTGCCCTCATTTTTCTTATCTTTTGACATTTACTTTCCTTATGATAAATCTTTTTTCAACAATTGATAAAAATCTGCTAGAGATTTCAATTCCTTAGAAGCCTTCATCTTAGCTTGATAGTCTTCCTTGTGGCTTAGTAAGTGAGAAAGCTTCTCTTCCAAACTATCCAAGGTCAAATCGCTTTCTTGAAGCTCTTCTGCATAGCCTTTCTTTACAAAGTAGGCTGCGTTCTCAATCTGGTCACCACGACTTGCTTCACGACCAAGTGGCACAATGACATGCAATTTTGCCATGGCCAAGAGCTCAAAAATCGTATTGGCACCACCACGTGTCACAACAATGTCAGCCAATTCCATCAAGGGTTGATAGAGATTGGTCACATAGTCAACACGAAAAAGATTTTGGCTCAACTCGTTCAGGCTAGAATCTCCAGTTAGGTTGATAATATTGTAGCGCTCTGTTAGTTCTTTCTTATGGTCTATCACCAATTGGTTAAAGACACGAGCTCCTGCTGAACCGCCGACAAACAGCACTGTTGGCAATTTGGGATTAAAGTGGGTTTGAATATCCACCAATTCATCGGGTTCTGGATTTTTTTGATCTGAAACCTTGGTCACTGCTCCCACATGCTCGACCTTAGACAAACTTGAAGCTTGTTCAAAGGTTGAATACATCTTCGTCGCAAATTTATAGGCGATTTTATTGGCCAAGCCCATAGACAGGTCAGATTCGTGAATAAAGACTGGCACTCCTGACACACGCGCAGCGATAACAGGCGGTACTGAGACAAAGCCTCCCTTTGAAAAAAGGGCCTGTGGACGAAGTCGTAACATGATAAAGAGAGATTGGACAATTCCCCATCCAACTTTGAAGACGTCCAGCATATTTTGCCAAGAGAAATAACGACGCAATTTGCCAGTCGCAATGGAATGGAAGGTGATATCTAGACCTGACTTGAGGATTTCTTGGTGTTCAATACCACGCTTATCCCCGATATAGTGGACTTCCCAGCCATCTTCGATGAACTTGGGCATTAACAAAAGGTTGAGGGTAACGTGTCCAACCGTCCCCCCACCTGTAAAGACAATTTTTTTCATATTATTCCTTTAACTCCGCTACTGTGTCGATAAAGAGGTCGCCACGTACTTCAAAGTTAGCATACATATCCCAGCTGGCATTGGCAGGACTGAGAAGAACCACGTCTCCTTGAGTCGCAAGCTCATAGGCCTTGCGGGTCGCATCTGCAATATCAGTCGCATCCACATAAGCGACACCAGCCTTATCCGCTGCCCGTTTGACACGCTCTGCAGACTGACCGAGGATGACCATCTTCTTAAGTCCAGTAATGTCTGGTACCAATTCATCAAACTCATTGCCACGGTCCAAACCACCTGCAATCAAGATGACCCTGCTATTGTCAAATCCTGACAGGGCTTTTTGAGTTGCCAAAATATTGGTTGACTTGCTATCATTATAGAACTTGACACCCTTGATTTCATCCACAAACTGGAGACGGTGTTTGACACCACCAAAGGCTGAAAGAGTTTCCTTGATGGTTTGGTTGTCTACACCACGAAGCTTGGCTACCGCAATAGTCGCAAGGGCATTTTCTACATTGTGGCTACCTGGAACTCCGATTTCACTAGCTGCCATGACCACTTCTCCACGGAAGTAGAGCTGACCATTTTCCAAATAAGCTCCGTCAACCTTTTCCTGTGTTGAAAATGGTACAACAGTAGCTTGTGTTTTGCTAGCCAATTCTTTTGCCAAGTCTTGGTTAAAGTTCAAGACAAGGAAATCAGCTGCTGTCATCTTGTTTTGGATATTCCACTTGGCTGCTACATACTCCTCAAAAGATCCATGGTAGTCAATATGAGTTGGCATGAGGTTGGTAATAACCGCAATCTCAGGATGGAATTCTTGAACGCCCATGAGTTGGAAAGAAGAAAGTTCCATGACAAGCGTGTCTTTATCTGTCGCAGTTTGGGCCACTTGACTAGCTGGATAGCCGATATTTCCTGATAAAAGACCATGTTGACCAGCAGCAGTCAAAACGTCCCCAATCATAGTCGTTGTAGTTGTTTTCCCATTGGAACCAGTAATACCAACAATCGGTGCTTCTGAAATCAAGTAAGCCAATTCCACCTCAGTCAAGACTGGAATACTCTTTGCCAAAGCCTTTTCAATCATGGGATTGCTGTAGGGGATACCTGGATTTTTCACCA
>CAURTM010000035.1:0-15441 GCA_963527735.1 uncultured Streptococcus sp. | reverse complement strand
ATAACTTAAGTATATCACTTTCTATATAATCTATCAACATATTTTACTAAGATATTATCAGTAATGAAGTTTTACAACTTCCTAAAAAATATATGTTATTAACGAATTTTATTCCAGTTTTCCCATTCATATTATCCAAGCAAAAGTGATGATGTTAACTAAAAAGCAATTCAAACTATTGTAAAATTCCTACCAAAAAAAGAGAGCCGAAACTCTCCTTTTTATCTTCTTTTACTTTTTTTGACTGGCATGAGTGTGATGTCTCTCACACTAAAGTAAGCTAGGATTAACATGGCTATTGCTAGGAACATTTCTGTTGGTAATTGAAAAATTTTCAGAAAAGATAGAGCCAACAAAACCAAAAGTGCCACTAAAATACATACCATAGCGACGATATTGACTGTCCCTTTAATGCTTTCTGGTGTTGCAAATACATAGAGTAGGAGCAGTAAAATTCCTAGGACTAAATAGACCATCTTTCTCTCTTTCTAGCTCTTATTCAGCTGATTTTTTCTTCTTGTTAGCTTTCTCACGCTCTGCTTTGTTAAGGATTTGTTTACGCAAACGGATAGACTCAGGCGTTACTTCCATGTACTCATCGTCGTTCAAGAACTCAAGAGACTCTTCAAGTGTCAAGATACGAGGTGTCTTGATAACAGCTGTTTGGTCCTTAGTAGCTGAACGAACGTTGGTCATTTGTTTCGCCTTAGTGATGTTAACTGTCAAGTCATTTTCACGAGAGTTTTCACCGATGATCATTCCTTCGTAAACCTCAGTACCTGGGTTGACAAAGATCGTACCACGTTCTTCGATAGACATGATTGAGTAAGTTGTAGCCTTACCAGCATCGATAGAAACAAGGGCACCACGGTGACGACCACCAATTTCACCTGGAATCAATGGCAAGTATTGGTCGAAGGTATGGTTCATGATACCGTAACCACGAGTCATTGACAAGAACTCAGTTGAGTAACCAATCAACCCACGCGCTGGAACAAGGAAGACCAAACGAGTTTGACCATTACCAGTTGAAATCATATCCAACATTTCACCCTTACGTTCAGAAAGGCTTTGGATAACAGAACCTTGGTATTCTTCTGGAGTGTCGATTTGAACACGTTCAAATGGTTCACATTTAACACCGTCGATTTCTTTTACGATAACTTCTGGACGAGATACTTGAAGTTCATAGCCCTCACGACGCATTGTTTCGATAAGGATTGACAAGTGCAATTCTCCACGTCCTGAAACAGTCCATTTATCTGGTGAATCAGTTGGGTCAACACGAAGGGAAACGTCTGTTTGCAATTCAGCCTGCAAGCGTTCTTCCACCTTACGAGAAGTCACCCATTTACCTTCTTTACCAGCAAATGGTGAGTTGTTGACCAAGAAAGTCATTTGAAGAGTTGGCTCATCGATGTGTAGGATTGGAAGAGCTTCAATTGCGTCTGTCGGAGTAATGGTTTCACCGACAAAGATGTCTTCCATACCTGAAACGGCAATCAAGTCACCTGCTTTAGCTTCTTGGATTTCACGACGTTCCAAACCAAAGAAACCGAAGAGTTTTGTAACACGGAAGTTTTTAGTTGTGCCATCAAGTTTAGACAGGGTAACTTGGTCACCAACTTTAACAGTACCACGGAAGACACGACCGATACCGATACGTCCAACAAAGTCGTTGTAGTCCAAAAGTGATACTTGGAACTGTAAAGGCTCATCTGAGTTATCTACTGGAGCTGGGATGTGGTCAATAATCGTGTCGAAGATTGGTGCCATAGTAGCTTCTTGGTCAGCTGGGTCATCTGACAATGAAGAAGTTCCGTTGATTGCTGAAGCATACACCACTGGGAAGTCAAGCTGGTCGTCATCTGCACCAAGCTCGATGAAAAGTTCCAAGACTTCGTCCACTACTTCAGCTGGACGAGCTGATGGTTTATCGATTTTGTTAACAACCACAATTGGGACAAGGTCTTGTTCCAAGGCTTTTTTCAATACGAAACGAGTCTGTGGCATTGTTCCTTCGTAGGCATCTACGACCAAGACAACACCGTCAACCATTTTCATGATACGCTCAACTTCTCCACCGAAGTCCGCGTGTCCTGGTGTGTCCATGATGTTGATACGAGTTCCGTTGTAGGCAACAGCTGTATTTTTAGCAAGGATGGTAATTCCACGCTCTTTTTCGATATCGTTTGAGTCCATAGCACGCTCAGCCAATTCAGTACGTGCATCAAGAGTCTCTGATTGTTTCAATAATTCATCAACAAGGGTTGTTTTACCGTGGTCAACGTGGGCGATAATCGCAATGTTACGGATATCTTCTCTTAATTTTGTCATGATTTCCTCTATAATATTCAAAATTTATTTTCTAACTGAACGATTATACCATAATTTCAGGTAAATAACATAACTCAAGCAAGTGTAAATGTTTTCACTATGCTTTTCTTTTCACATCAAGCCTTTTCAAAGCAAGCGACTTATGATAAGATAGGCAAGTATGCGTTTAGATAATTTATTAGCCCAAGAAAAAGTTAGCCGAAAGGCTATGAAGCAAGCCTTACTCAAAGGGGACATTCTCGTCGATGGTTGCCCAGCACGCTCCCTAGCCCAAAATATCGATACAGGACTACAAGAACTCCTTTTTCAGGGCCAAATCATTCAAGGCTATGAGCACACCTATCTTATGCTTCATAAGCCTGCTGGTGTCGTTACAGCCAACAAAGACAAGGAACTCCAAACCGTCATGGACCTGCTGTCACCTGACATCCAGTCTGACAAGCTCTATGCCGTCGGCCGACTGGACCGAGATACGACAGGACTCCTCCTCTTGACTGACAACGGTCCCTTGGGCTTTCAACTCCTCCATCCCCAATATCATGTCGATAAGACCTACCAAGTTGAGGTTAATGGACTTCTGACACCTGACCATATCCAAGCCTTTCAAAAGGGAATTGTCTTTTTAGATGGTACTGTCTGTAAACCTGCAAGACTAGAGATTCTATCTGCAAGTCCTTCCCACAGCCAAGCCTCTATCACCATTTCAGAAGGAAAATTTCATCAAGTCAAGAAAATGTTTCTCTCGGTTGGTGTTAAGGTGACCTCCCTCAAACGAGTTCAGTTCGGTGAGTTTACATTAGACCCAGAACTAGCAGAAGGTCAATACCGTCCCTTAAACCAAGAGGAATTGAAAATCATTAAAAATCACTTAGAGAAAAGTGGATAAAAGAAAAAAGCTTTATGTTTAAAGCTTTTTCTTTATTGCTTATCTAAAAAATACTGCGACGGCTACAATCCAGTTAAGTACAGAAACCACAAGTCCTACAATGTTGAGAATTTTTTCTGTTTTATAGTCTAGTCCAGATTCTTTTTGGTATGAAATAGCCAAGACCAATCCTACGATACCCAAAACAATACCTACAATTGGAAATAGCAAACCGAGCACAATAGATAGGATACCTAAAACAAGAGAGTGTTTTTTCTTTTCTTGTGAATTCATATTATAAAATCTCCTTAAAATTAATATAAATGATGATCCCATAAAATGCTAACTTTATCTATCATTCGACAGATTTTTACAGAATGTTAGCTAGTCTTCACTTTCCCTTTCCAAGAATCCAAGCCATAAGAAAGGATATAAATCTCAGAAAAACCTTGTTTTTTCAAGTAAAGGGCTGCATTTGTCACACGTTGCGCACGTTGGTTTTCGTAAAGAAGGACAGGTTTATCTTTACGAAGGGCTGCAAGACTAGTCTTCAACTGACTTGAAGGAATATTGCGGGCACCAAGGATATGTTTTCTGTGGAATTCTGCTGGGTCGCGCAAATCAATCAATTGACCTGTACGAATCAAGGCTTCAAACTCCTCATTGTCTACAATTTTAGCCGCACGGCGAATACGAAGATAGTTAAAGCCCATCCATGCCAACATTGCCAGTATAAGTGCCCACAAAATCCAAGTAACCATTAGTTCTTTTCTCCATTTTTCTCAATATAATCCAATTCTACCTTGTGCTCTCTGCGAAGAACCGCTTCCGCTTCCAGATAATCCAGTTTGTCCATCAGCCCTGCATCGTAAATTCGAGAGAGTTCCAACTTCATCAGTTCAATATCATATAAGCGTTTTCCCATGTAAACAATAATACCAAATCGTTTGAGGAATTGCTGCACATCATAGAATGTTTTCATAAGACTCATTCTAGCAAATTTTTGTGTTTTTTTCAAGAAGAGACTTACACAAGAAGTAGCACAGAAATTAAAAAAGCTGCATCTTCTGCAACTTTTTAATCTGGTGGAAAATAGCCCAACTGCTCAGCGATATGAATCGCCTCCTGCCTGTTAGTCACTCCTAATTTTGAAAAGATATTGGCCAAGTGATTGGAAACTGTACGTTTACTCACATAGACCTTGTCACAGACATCATCAATGGTCAAGCCATTTCTAACCAGTTCTAGTATCTCGATTTCTCGTGGTGTTAGCACCTCTACCATCACTTCATCTGAAAAGATCTTACCACCTAGATAAATCTTTTCCAGTTTTTTCACCAACTCATCTGGATCCATACTTTTATCTAGAAAGCCATAAGCCCCCATAGCTTTAGCTCGGTGTTCATACATCTTTTTGCTGTATCCCGTCAAAATTACAACCTTACTAGAACAACCATTGTCGATAATCTCTTGTGCCAAGGTCAGCCCATCAGCTTGATACAGACTCGTCAGGTTGATGTCAATCAAAATAATGTCGTAGTCATTAAAAGCAATCTCCGAAATAGTCGAAAAATTATCCACTAACTGGACCTTTTTAATGTTTTCCGATAACTCTAAAATCATCTTGATACTTTGGCTAAATAATTTATGATCATCAATTAACAAAATTTTCATAACACAACTCCTTATCAATCGGGAGAGTAATTTCTACACGAAATCTCTTATTATTTTCAAAAATCTGCATTTGACCACCTAAAACACTAATTTTATTAGACATATTTTTCAAGCCATAACCTAAGGATTTTTCTGTTTGAAGGCAGTCATTTTCAGAAATGATAAAAATAGCGTCATCATGCACATCAATCTTCAAAGAAATCCTTCCACCACTAGCGTACTTAACGGCATTGGTCGCCAATTCCTCAACCAGACGATAGGCAATTTTATCGTAAGGAGATAAAAGCCTAAAGTGGGCAGGAAACTGTGTGACGACTTCATTTTCTGCGTGATAGCGCTTGACAATCCGATTAATCAGCCCTTGATACTGGATGTCTAACTGCTCGTCTGTTTCTACCATTGGCTGATAATAATCCATCCGCTCACGAATCCGCTGAACCAACTCCTCTGTTACCAGATTGATCTGTTCACCAAAAGCTTGATTGCTACTATATTTATTGAAATTTTTTATTGCCATCACATTTTGCAGGATTTCATTGTGAAGAAATTCGGAGAACTGTTGTTCTGTATCTTCATTTGCCAGCAGACTTTTCACCATACGGTTACGCTTTAAAAAGAGAACTTTTACATAATCCCTAGCATCTAGCATTTCAGCAGAACGAAAGAGGCGAATCAATTCTTCCGAACAAATCCCGAACAATAGTAACATGATATTCAAGACCAAAAAGCTCGTGTTTAAGTCTAAATGAAAGATGATGAAAATGCCTACTAACAAAAACATAACCAATAAAAACAAGCGTGAAAAAGCTTTTATATAGGACAATTTCAACTCTGATACCTTTTTTTGAAGAGAGCTGACAATCGTTTTGAAGTGTAAAAAAGCTAAGATGCCAAGAATTTCCAGATACCAAACTAGGTTCATCACTCCTGAGCCCGTCGTATTGATATACAAAAAGAAATAAGAAAGAGGCAATATCAAAGCTAATATCCACAAATTTCGTCTCTGATACTTGAGTTTACTTTTCAATTCTTTATGATATAAAATCAGTAAAATCAAGGGAACAAGGTTTAAAAAGAGAGACGCAAACAAGGACAGAAATAGAAAAATTGAAGGACTTAACAGATACGAACTAATGGTGATTAGTGTCAACACAAAGGACACACTCAACAGTTCTTCTCCTATTTTCTCTCCCAGAAAGATAATAGACAGAGAACTATATACCAATAAAAAAGAGTTTAGCGGATGAAGAATATCAAAAAAGTGCAACAGGGTGTTCGTAACTCCTTGATTAAATATGGATTGCCAGCTAATGAGAAACATCATCAGGAGCAACCAAAGTTTCAACTCACTATACCTAAAGGTCACAATATTACAAATATAGCTAAATACAATTAAAGCAATAATCAGCAATAAAACCATCTGTAAGGAAAAATCTGTCGAAAAGTCCAGAGGGATCCTATAATAAATATAAATCATTAAAGCTAGATGATTAAAAATCGTCAACCACCACAATAAAAGTGAGTTTTTCGAGAGCAATTTGACAAACTGTTTCATATGTATCTACTTCCTGAACTACTTTAATATCATTATAACACAATACCAGAATTGCCGGATTGGCAACTCTGGTATTTGACTTAATTTTCAATAATTTGCCAACTTACTCTGTAAGTCACTAGCAGGTAAAGGACAAAGAGTAAGACCGCTACTCCCAGATAGGTGATATCAATAGAAATGCTGGTATTAGCGAAATTCTCAAAATAGCCCAAAAGAGCGGTACTCAAGGCAAATGCTAGCGGACCTGCGATGACCAGCGGAACCAAGAAATAACTTAGAATCTGTTGCAAAAGAATAAAGCGATTTTGCTTTCTCTTGTTCCCAAGAAGGTATAAGATTTGATAATCATTAACACTATCCAAAGCACTTGTAGAAGTTTGAAGAGACAAGATACTGAGGGAAATAATGATAAAAATAACACTGACAAAAATCATGACAAAGACAATGACGCCCATAAATCCAAGATAAATCTCAAAAATTCTTCCTTTCGTTTGATAGACGAACGAATTCAACTCTTCTCCTTCACGAGTGAAGTAGTATTTTTCAATCCACTGACTCAAGAATGTTTCTACTTCCCGTTTGTCAATGTTTTCTTTGAAATTGGCAACATAGGTCGTGTGGTCTTCCGTCAATCCAACTACTACCTTATCTGGTACAATCAAGGTTCCTGCGTCATTTAGACCTACTGAAGATAAAAAGTAAACTGTTTCAAGTTGCTTTGAAGAGGCAAGGTTGAGAGAATGACCGTTAATCATGAGGGTTTTGGTCGTTGATAGAAAGTCCTGGATCTGCTTGGCAGTTCCTTTATAATTGGCATTGACTAGAAATTGGTTATCTGCCAAGTCAACCGCTTTTTTCCCTTGCAGTTTGCGGAGATGATTGTAGGCAGAAATTCCTAAAATCGGTACTTTTGATTCAGGAAGTTTCTTATCATGCTCCCAGAGATTGCTGGTATCAATCAAATCTTTATAGATTAAATCACTAGAATAGCTAGGATAGCTGTACTCCTCTTTGATGAGGTTAAAGTCAAATCCATCTGCTTTCAGCCTATCTTTTACAGAATCCTGAGCAAATTGGAACTCTTGACCACGATAAAGATTGACAGTTACATCATAAGGTGAGTATTTGTTCAGCTCTCGGTTCATAGTCGTATAGGCACTACCACTAAAAACGAGTAAGCTGAGAGCCAGTGTCAAGGTCAAGGATAAGACAGCCAACGTGACCGAATTACTATCAGCTTGTTTTGAAAATTGACGGATTTTAAAAGTGTTTAGTTTGTTATAGTAGGTTTGAGGCAGTTTTCTAAGGGAGACCAAGATAAAATGGCTCAAGGTATTGTAAAATAAAATCACAAAAATCACGAAGACAGATACCAGCAAGATACCCCAGCTTTTCAAGAATGATAGATGGTGATAGTCTGAAAAATAGAGAGCACCAAAACCGATAACAGCTGTCGAAAGAATAAAGAGAAGTGCTTGAAGAACTGGCTTGCCTTTTGCCAAGACAGATTTCTTGACCCCATTTTCTTGAATGAGTGCAATGATATTTTGCTTTCTAAAGGTAAGAATGTCCATGACACCAACAATAAAACTGGTTACCAAATAGGAATAAACTAGTAAGATGACAGACTTGCTATCAAAGAAAACCAGATTACCAAAGTAATTGGCCATAAAAAACTCAGATGCAATCTTAGCTAGAATGACCAGTAAGATCACTCCAAGCAAGAAACCTAGAATCAAGGAAAAGATATTGACCAGCATGGTTTCAAAGAACAGGGTACGGATAATCTGCTTCTTCTTCATTCCCAGCGTTGCATAAAGTCCCAGCTCTTTCTTGCGCCGTCCCAGCACAAAATTTGTGGCGTAAACGATGAGAAAGGCAATCGCCGATAGAATCAGATAGGAAAGCAAGCCCATGTACTGACTCATCACCGTCGTCAACATTTCCTTTGCCCCTGATAAACTTTGCATCACTGGATGGCTTGGTAAAGCATTAAAAGCGTAGAGCAAGCTATAAATCAAGGTCAGACTGAAAAAATAGATGGTATAGGTCTGTAAATTTCGAAATACATTTCGTAAAATCAATTTTGGATACATACTCTCCCCCTCCTATCTGGTACGGCTGTAAATCTCTTGCAAATACTGTTCATTAGATAAGCTGTTACGTTCCAAATCATCCATAATCTTTCCATCGCTAAGTAGCACCATCCGTGAAGAGTACTTGGCTGCGGCAGGGTCATGCGTAACCAGTAAAATGGTAATACCAAAACTTTTATTGATTTCCTGCAAAAGCGCCATCAGTTTTTCAGAATTGGCAGAGTCCAAGGCTCCTGTCGGCTCATCTGCGATAATCAGTTTAGAATCATCAATCAAGGCTCTAGCAGTTGCCACACGTTGTCGCTGACCACCTGATAACTGATTAGGAAACTTATCTTTTAAGTTTTGGATGGCCAACTTATCCAAAATTTCCTCAATCTTATCCTGATGTTTTTTGATATTTTTCCCCTGAATTTGAAGAGGTAGAACGATATTTTCATAGACCGTCAAGGTTTCCACCAAGTTGTAGGCTTGGAAAATATAGGAAATGTTTTTAGCACGATAGTCAGCTAGTTCATTTTCCTTGGCATGGATGATGTCAAAATCTTCAAATCGAATCTCACCTGATGTTGGTTTATCAATCGTTGAAATACAGTTGAGGAGTGTTGTTTTTCCACTACCACTGGCCCCCATAATTGCCAGAAATTCACCTTTTTCAACGGACAAGTTCACATCTGATAAAGCATGAACGATATTATCCCCTTGACCAAATGTTTTCGTTAATCCTGTCACAATAAGCTGTTTCATCATTTCATTCCTCCGTTTCTTTATTACTCTCTCATTATACGGTTTCTTTCAAGGTTTTCCATGAGTATTTTGTGCAATATATTCAAGTTAAAAAAAACCGATGCCTTTTTCAGGTATCGGTCGATGTTGATTATTTGCGATCGTTTCTTTTTTTCATAAAGTAAACAATCCCTATGACAACAACTCCTAAGACCAGTACAGGTGCATAGAATTCTAGTGTTCCAATAATTCCTTCCATTTTATCCTCCTGTCAAAAAATAGAGAGTTTTATCCACAGCGCACGTTTGGCGAAATACATTCATAAGAATATGTCAATCACCAACCACAGCGCCCCTGTGTTGTTAATCTAACAGCCGTACCCTACTCAGCAGCAGATTTTCCATCCAATTCTTGGCTATTAATTTCCACAATCCAAAGAATCAATCTCAAAGTTGCCTTGTTCTATTTGTATTTCTCCCCGTAAATATAACACCAAATCAAAATGTTGTCAATATTTTGTAATAAAACACTAGAATTTTCCTTTTGTTTTATCTAACAACGAACATTATTTCTCGTACACTCATAGGAATAGGTGAAATACAATCCACAGAGACCTGCTACTGTCATTTTAAAAGCTGTATACCACTAGCTTCTGATTTCCCAGAAAGTTCTTGGTTTTCAACCTCAAAACTTAGAGAATCAATTTCTAAACGATTTGTATTTTTAGCCATAAGGTTGCCTCCTTCCTTCTTTTGGATGATCATCTTTACAATAACTAGTATAAACTCTAGTATTGGCTAAGTAATGAGTAAATCGTGCAAGTTTCTTATTTTCGAGAAAAATTTTTAATCTTATTTACTAAATGATTTAGAAGTTTCTTCTTAACTACTTTACAGAGACTCACATACTCCCCCTGATTTTCCTATCTTCTTTGGCGATTCTGACGCAAGTGTGGTACAATAAAAACATGAGAATTCAACAATTACATTATATTATCAAAATCGTCGAAACTGGCTCCATGAATGAGGCAGCCAAGCAACTCTTTATCACTCAGCCAAGTCTTTCCAATGCCGTGAGAGATTTGGAAAATGAAATGGGCATTGAGATCTTTATCCGCAATCCCAAGGGGATCACCTTGACTCGTGATGGGATGGAGTTTCTCTCTTATGCCCGTCAGGTTGTCGAGCAGACCCAGCTTCTGGAGGAACGCTATAAAAATCCTGTCGCCCACCGCGAACTCTTTAGCGTTTCGTCTCAACACTATGCCTTTGTGGTCAATGCCTTTGTCTCTCTACTCAAGAAAAGCGATATGGAAAAATACGAGCTCTTCCTTCGTGAAACTCGTACTTGGGAAATTATCGACGACGTCAAGAACTTCCGTAGTGAGGTCGGGGTCCTATTTTTTAACAGCTACAACCGTGATGTTTTAACCAAGATGCTGGATGACAACCACCTGCTGGCTCACAATCTCTTCACAGCGCAACCGCATATCTTTGTCAGCAAGACCAACCCTCTGGCAAAGAAAGACAAGGTCAAACTATCTGATTTAGAAAACTTCCCTTACCTCAGCTATGACCAAGGGACACACAACTCCTTCTACTTCTCTGAAGAGATTCTATCTCAAGAGCACCATAAGAAATCCATCGTTGTCAGTGACCGTGCTACCCTCTTTAATCTCTTGATTGGTCTGGACGGATACACGATCGCAACAGGGATTTTGAACAGCAACCTCAACGGAGACAATATCGTTTCTATCCCACTGGATATTGATGACCCAATTGAGCTGGTCTATATCCAGCATGAAAAAACCAGCCTATCTAAGATGGGCGAACGCTTTATCGACTATCTACTAGAAGAAGTTCAATTTGATAGTTGAGAAATGATAAGAACCAATATGTAGGCTAGCAACAACCTGCATATTGGTTCTTTTTACTTATAATTAAAAGTTTCCCCTGCTAACTTATCAGCTAGCTTGGGAAAGAGGGTATAAAACTTATGGGCTAGATTCAACAACATCGGGAGATTGAGTTCTCGTTTGTTTTTTCCTATAATCTTGACAATATTTTTAGCCACTGCATCTGGTTTCAACAGGAAGCGTTCAACCGATTTGAGATAAGTTCCATCTGGGTCCGCTTGGTCAAAAAATCCGGTTCGGATTGGTCCTGGATTGACTGTTGTCACATAGACTCCATAGGGCATGAGTTCGAGGCGCAGAGCATTTGAAAAACCAATGGCCGCAAACTTAGTGGCTGAGTAGAGACTAGACTTGCCAGTAGCAATCAAACCTGCCATGCTAACAATATTAATGATATGGCCTTTTCGACTTTCCTTCATTCGAGCCGCAAGGCGACGAGATAGATTCATAAGGGCAAAGGTATTGACCTCAAACATCTGGTGAATATCTTGGTCAGAAATCTGGTCAAATTCCTCAAAAATTCCGTAACCTGCATTGTTAATCAAGACATCAATCTTGCCAAAGCGGAGATAGAGGTCTGCTACTATAGTTTCTAAGGCTGAGTCATCGGTAATATCGATTTCAATCAATTCTGCATGGGGATGGTCTCCGTAGAGTTGGGCTAATTTTTCCTTATTTCTACCAAGCAAGATGAGTTGGTCATTTGGCAGGAGTTTGACCATTTCTTGGGCTAGGCCACCGCTAGCTCCGGTAATGAGAATAGTAGGCATACTTATCCTTTCTCAATCTTTTAGATTTCCACTTCTTCCAAGTCTTTGACCACATGGACATTTTCAAAAACACTAGCAGCGTCTTTTTTGAGCTTACTGATATCTTTTGAGAGAAAACGAGCACTGATGTGGTTGAGCAAGAGGCGTTTGGCACCTGCTTCTACTGCTACTTGTGCAGCTTGCATATTAGTAGAGTGGCCATGGTTACGAGCAATTTTTTCATCACCCTTGCCATAAGTCGACTCATGGACAAGGACATCGGCATTGACAGCCAGACGCACACTGGCATCCGTTTTTCGAGTGTCTCCTAAAATAGTGATAATTTTACCTGGACGTGGAGCTGAGATATAGTCTGCTGCCTTGATTTCAGTTCCGTCTTCCAAAACAACATCCTGGCCGTTTTTGATTTTCCCAAAAAGTGGGCCAAATGGGACGCCAGCAGCCTTGAGTTTTTCAGCATCCAGCGTTCCTTCCAAGTCCTTTTGAATGACACGATAGCCAACGCAGAAAATAGTATGATCCAGCTCCTCTGCATACACAGTGAATTTATCGGTTTCAAGGATTTTACCTAGAGAATCTTGGTCAAACTCATGAAAATGAATACGGTAAGGCAGGCGCGAACCTGACACACGAAGGCTGGTTAAGACAAATGACTTGATTCCTTGCGGTCCATAGATTTCCAAATCAGTCTGCTCTTCATTAGCCTGAAAGGCACGGCTAGAAAGGAAACCTGGCAAGCCAAAGATATGGTCTCCATGCAGGTGGGTGATAAAGATTTTGCTGACCTTACGTGGTCGAATTGTGGTTTCCAGAATGCGATTTTGCGTACCTTCTCCACAGTCAAAGAGCCAGACTTCGTTAATCTCGTCCAAGAGTTTCAGGGCGAGACTGGAGACGTTGCGGGCTTTAGAGGGCTGACCAGCCCCCGTTCCTAAAAATTGAATATCCATTCGATACTTTCTAATTAATCAATATATAACATGGCTGTGCGGTTTTCCGATCGGAAATAGCGCTTGCCAGAAAAAGCAACAGCTTCTTGTAATAACTCCTCTTGGCTGTAACCTTTGAGACGTTTACGACCATCCGCCAAGCTTTCCAAATCAGTCAAAGCTGTAAGATTTTCCACGCTAACAACTTCCTCATCTCCGACATCCTTCATATAAATCTTGCCAGACTCTTCAAAGACTAGTTGATGGGGGAAAATTTGCGCAATTTCAAAGAGCAAGTCATCAGAAATCTTCTCTTCATTCTCAGAGAAAATCCGACCAAGATCCTCACTCTCATAACAAAAACCAAAGGATTTACCAGACAGATTAAGCCGAATAAAAGGCTTATTTTCTAGGGTGAAACTTGGCTCAGTATTGTAAAGATTCAGTTCCTGACTGAGTTCCGCAAAATAATCCGTCGCAGCCTCAGGACTCTTTTTCTGGTAGAGTTCTGCAAAGTAAGCATTGACCACGCTAGGCGGAGGAGTGATCAGTGCCAACTGCTCTTGCTCTGTTTTACCAGCTAGAAGCTGATCCAGATAGACCTTATCCAGACTTGTATAGCCCCCATATTTTAGAGCCAACGTTTTAATATCAGTCATAAAATTCCTCTAACCTCCATTTGTTTTTCTCAGAAATGTAGCCTGTAATCACTTCGCCGTCCTCCTGATAATCACGTTCTTCCAGAATCGCAACACTTTCTAAATCATGAATCTTGTAGGATTTTGAAAAAGGCACGCGCAGGGTAAAAGATTCAAAAATATCCTTGATTTTCTCTAAAAACAAAGCCTGCAAATTCTCACGACTATCCTCAGACTTGGCAGAAATGAGGGCATAAGGCGTTTGGGTAGGCGTGAAATCCTCCACCAAATCCGCTTTATTATAAAGGGTCAAGCGAGGAATATCTTCCATGTCCAGGTCTTTCATGATGGACAGAACTGTTTTTTCATGCTCCTCATGATAAGGATTGCTGGCATCGATGACATGAACTAGAAGGTCCACATGCTTGCTTTCTTCCAAGGTTGACTTGAAACTGGATACCAACTCTGTCGGCAAATCTTGGATAAAGCCAACTGTATCTGTCAAAGTTACTTGAAGATTGCCCCCCAGATGGATACTCTTAGTCGTCGCGTCCAGAGTCGCAAAGAGCTCGTCCGCTTCATACTGGGTCTTACTGGTTAAGGTGTTCATGATAGTTGACTTCCCAGCATTGGTATAACCAATCAAACCAATCTTAAAGGTGCTGGACTCCAGACGTTTTTCTCTGACAGTCGCCCGATTTTTCTCAACCACCTTGAGCTGGCGCTCGATATCCGTGATTTGGTTGCGAACACTACGACGGTTCAGCTCCAGCTGGCTTTCACCAGGTCCACGGGAACCAATTCCCCCTGCCTGACGGCTGAGCATAATTCCCTGACCAACCAAGCGAGGCAAGAGATATTTTAGTTGAGCTAGGTGGACTTGGAGTTTCCCTTCATGGCTTCGAGCCCGCATGGCAAAGATATCCAAAATCAACTGCATACGGTCAATGACCTTAACACCCAGAACTTCCTCTAAATTGACATTCTGCCTTGGTGTCAAACGGTTATTGACAATGACAGTGGTGATTTCTTCTGCATCCACCATAAGCGCAATTTCTTCCAACTTACCAGAGCCGATGAAGGTCTTGGAATCATATTTTTCACGTTTTTGTCTGTAGCTATCTACAACGACTGCCCCTGCCGTTTTCGCTAAACTAGCCAATTCTTCCATGGAAAGATCAAAATTGTCCATGCCCTGCAATTCCACACCAATCAGCAGGACTCGCTCCTCTTTTTTTCCCGTATCAATCATCTAAAAACTCCTCTATCTGGCTTAAAATGCGGTCTTGCACACCAGCTTCTCCAATCTGATAAAAGGTGACTTGCATGCGATTACGGAACCAAGTCAACTGACGCTTGGCAAAACGACGAGTAGCCTGTTTGAGACTCTCACTGGCTTCCTCCAAGGTCTGCTCTCCACGGAAGTAAGGAAAGAGTTCCTTGTAGCCAATCCCTTTAGCAGCCTGCACATCTGGATAATGGTCAAACAACCACTTGGCTTCGTCTAGAAGTCCAGCTTCAAACATCAAATCCACTCGATGATTGATTCGTTCATATAATTGACTGCGCTCATCATCCAAGCAGATAATCAGCGGTTCATACAAGGTCTCTTGATTTTCCAAATCCTGACCAAAATGGGCAATTTCCAAGGCACGCATAGCACGACGACGATTAAACTGGGGAATCTCAAGGCCAGCTTGCTCCACCAAATGAGCTAATTCCTCATCTGAATATGGCTCCAAACTAGCTCGATAGTCCAAAATCTCCTCATGGGGAGTCTCCCCACCCAGGTGATAACCTTCTAGCAAGCTCTGGATATAAAGCCCAGTCCCACCGGCTATAATGGCTAGCTTGCCACGGCTGTGAATATCCTCAATAGCTATCTTAGCTTCTGAAACAAAATCAAAAGCCGAGTAAGACTCGGTTACCTCTCTAA
>CAURTM010000034.1:0-15500 GCA_963527735.1 uncultured Streptococcus sp. | reverse complement strand
AAAGGTCTATTTTGAATTTGCAAAGAATGATATAATAGTAGAAATAGTCTAACAGGGAGGAATTATGGAAATTGATAATCGATCAATTCGTCTTGGAGATGAGTTAAAGAAAGAGTTGAAATCAGAAAGCCGAGTCAAGATTGCAGCAGCAACCTTTTCTATGTTTGCTTATCAGCAGTTGAAAGAGGAATTGGAGAATATTGAAGAGTTAAAATTTATTTTTACAAATCCGACTTTTGTAACAGATGAAACCAAAACAGATTTCCGTGAATATACGATACCCAAAAAAGAACGAGAACAATCGATCTTTGGTGGTAAGTATGAACTGAAATTGATGAATGAGCTGACCCAAAAAGCGATTGCTCGTGAATGTGCTGGTTGGATCCGAAGAAAAGCGCAATTCAAATCGATTAATATTGAAACAGATGAAATGCCAAATGGTATTCGAATTGAAAATTCGGATGATGTAGTGGCAGTAGATCGTTTGAAAAACTTTGATCGCAAAGAATTAGGATATGAAGCTTCTCTATTTAAAACGAGTAGAAACCTCTATCATGCACCACTTAGTTTAAATTATTTAGATGAATTTGATAATCTCTGGGAAGAAGATGATTATTTTCGTGATGTTACAGAAGAGTTTTTGGAGAATTTAAACCTAGCTCACAAAGAACATTCACCTGAGTTCATTTACTATGTGATGCTATATAATTTATTTAGTGAATTTTTAGAAGATATCAATGAAGACTTTTTACCAAATGAAGGTGTTGGTTATAAAGAAAGTAAGATTTGGGGGCTGTTATATGATTTCCAAAAGGATGCAGTAAAATCTATCATTTCTAAATTAGAAAAATTTAATGGATGTATTCTAGCGGATTCGGTTGGTCTAGGGAAGACTTATACAGCTTTAGCGGTCATGACTTATTATGCTTATCGAGGAAAACGTATTTTAGTACTTTGTCCTAAAAAGTTAGAAAATAACTGGAATATGTATCGTCATGATTATGTAAATAATCCAATTTATGATAGGCATTTGCTTTATGACGTGCTTTATCATACAGACCTCAGTAGAGATAAAGGACACTCTAATGGAATTGATTTGTCCTTGAATAATTGGCATACTTATGATTTGGTTGTCATTGATGAGTCCCATAATTTTAGAAATGGTGGTTCTAGCGAAAATGACTTATCTGAGGGGAGAGAAAATCGATACAGCCGTTTAATGAATCGAATCATAAGGTCTGGTGTCCCTACAAAGGTACTCATGCTATCAGCCACACCTGTTAATAACCGCTTTAATGATTTGAAAAATCAAATTGCTCTAGCCTATGAAGGAGATGCGGATCAAATTGATAGTAAATTAGAAACAAAATCATCTATAAATGATATTTTCAGAAATGCTCAATCTGCTTATAATAAGTGGGCTGACCTACCTGCAGAGGAGAGAACAACAGATAAACTGTTATCTACATTAGATTTTGACTTCTTTAAAGTACTAGATAGTGTAACGATAGCCAGAAGTAGAAAACATATTCGCGAATTTTATGATAGAGAAGCTATTGGAGAATTTCCACAGCGCTTAAAACCTCTTAATTTTGAACCTGACTTAACGGTTTCAAATCTCGGAATTACCTATAAAAAATTATATCACTTACTTGATAAACTCCAGTTGACTATCTATCAACCATCGATACATATTTACCCATCAAAGAGAGCTAAATACGATAAAAGTAAAGAAGGAAAAATGGGGAATTTAACTCAGTTTGGTCGTGAGTCTGGTATCAAAAAACTGATGATGATTAACCTGCTCAAACGTTTAGAAAGTTCTGTTGCAGCTTTTCGATATACTTTAATAGATGTTGTTAAAGACTATGTAGAAAAGACCATAAAGGCTATCGAAGAATATGAATTGACAGGCTTGGACCATTTATCTCTTAATCCTCATCTTGATGAAGATGATTTTGATTTGGAGGATAGTAATTTCGAGTTTTCTATTGGTAAGAAAAATCGTATTGCTTTACAAGATATGGATTATCGTAGTTGGAAGGTCGAGTTAGAACAAGATTTTGCAGTATTGACAGAGCTAGAAAATCTAATCAGTAAAATAACGCCACAAGAAGACCAAAAACTTCAGACTCTTTTTTCATTGATAGATGAGAAACTAACAAATCCTATCAATACTGGTAATAAAAAGTTGATTATTTTCTCCGCATTTGCGACAACAACGAACTACCTTTATAAACATATTAGTCAGTATGTTTTGGATAAGTATGGTCTCTACACTGCCCAGATTTCAGGTACAAAAGGTTTTGCAACAACTTTGGAAACTAAAAATAAAGACCTCAATTCTTTATTAACTTATTTCTCTCCTAAATCAAAATCTCGTGATGTTCTGTTTCCTGGTGATGAGAGTGAGATTGATCTTTTAATCGCAACAGATGTGATTTCCGAAGGTCAAAACTTGCAAGATGCAGATATGATGGTCAATTACGATATCCACTGGAATCCTGTCCGTATTGTTCAACGATTTGGTCGTGTGGATCGAATTGGTAGTCAAAATAAATACATTCAATTGGTTAACTTTTGGCCGAACCTTGAGTTAGATGAGTATATAGATCTCAAGTCTAGGGTTGAATCTAGGATGAAAATTTCTGTCTTGACTTCAACAGCAGATGATAATGTTTTATCTAGTGAAGAAATAGAGGATAATAATTACCGAAGAAAACAATTAGAACGTCTTAGAGATGAAGTGGTCGATCTAGAGGAGATGAATGATGGTATTTCCATTATGGATTTAGGATTAGAAGATTATCGTATAGACCTTCTTAAGTATTTGGAAGAACATCCTGAGTTAGAAAAAGTTCCGAGGGGGTTGCAAGCTATTTTACCTGCCTCCAATAAAGAATCAGAAGGTGTCATTTTTGTCCTAAAAAATAAAGAACAGATAAAAGGAAAAAATAATCAAAATCAGCTTCATCCATATTATATCCTCTACATCAATAGAAATGGTGAATTACTTTTATCCCCTTCCGAAAGCAAGAAAATATTGGAGTACCTCAGTAGCATTTGTCGGGGTCAAAGTAAACCATTAAGTCAAGTAGTAGACAAGTTCAATCGTCAAACAAAAGACGGTAAAGAAATGGTTGTTTATTCGGAATTGCTTCAAGAGGCAATCGATCAACTAATGGAACATGATCAGATTTCAACGATGGATGCCCTATTTAACTTTGGATCTGTTGACTTGATGAATACTAGCATCGAGGGAATGGATGATTTTGAGTTAATTTGTTTCTTCATATTGATGAAAGGGGATTCTGATGATTAAATTTCCATCCTATACAGCCTTATCAAAACCTCACATTCTATATCGGCCTCATAAAAAAGGAAATAGTGATTTTTTTGATAATCTTAATATATCTGTGAAAGAAAAGAAAGATTTAAGAGAACAGATTAGAGCAATTCAAATTACTCATCAGATTGATACAAGTACCACTAATATTCCTGCTGGAAAAAAAGTGAAGCAAATCATGGTTTTAGAAATAGAACTCGAACAAATGGATGTTTCCTTAACTTTATTAGAACAGCTAGATATAAGATTAGGGATTTACACAGCCTTTGTATTAAAATATCCACAAGGTAGAGAAGAACTTCTTATTCATTATAAAGAGCCTTTAAGTCAAGAAAAGGATGGTAAGCACTTTAAGATTGTCCGTCGCTTTCAGACGAATGATGATGTAAGCATTGACTTTGAGGGAAATGATTTAGATGATGTTTATGAGAGTCTTGTAAAAGAAACTGGTAAGAAAGAATTACAAGTTTTAGAAACAAGTAATCTTAGAAACTCTATTGAACTCAGTGACCAATTAGATAAATTAGAAAAAAGGGCACAACAGTTAAAGAAAAAGATGTATTCTGAAAAATCAATGAGAAAACAAATAGAAATAAAAAGAGAATATCAGGCTACATTGAAAGAAATAGAAGCTTTAAAGAAGCAAAATTGATTGTAAATTTTGACAAAGGAAAATCAGAAATTGAGATTAGGGAACACTTTTGATTTCAACCCCTATTTTTGATAAAATGAAGCTGTAATGTATTAAAAATGAAGCATTACAAAGATAGGATAAGCCAACTTAATTTTTTATAAAATTAAAATTACAAAAGCTTGACAAAGCTAAGAAAGGATACTACCATGAGCACAGCACAGCACAGCACAGCACAGCACAGCACACAGGTGAAAACTCTGGACTTGAGAAATTAACTCTCACTTCCAAAGATGTTTTTACAGATAATATTTCAAAAATTGGTCAACTTTTTCCTGAAGTTCTGACGGAAAAGAGGGATGAATACGGCAGATTAGGTCCTGCGATTGACTTTGAGAAGCTTAAACAGTTTTTATCAGAGGAAATTGTGGATGGTCGAGAATCCTATGAATTTACTTGGGTTGGAAAGCGTGAAGCTATTGCAGAAGCTGGGCGACCAACTACCAAAACCTTAAGACCAGATCTTGATGAAAGTGTTGACTTTGAAAACAGTGAAAATGTCTTTATTACTGGAGATAATTTAGAAGTCTTAAAAATCTTACAAGAATCCTATCTAGGAAAAATTGATATGATTTATATCGATCCACCCTATAATACAGGGAAAGACTTTGTATATTCTGATAAGTTCCAAAAAACAGATGAAGAGTTGAAGGAAGATATGGAACTTTTGGATGAAGAAGGACGCCAGGTAGTTGGGCTTACAAAAAATGAAAAGACTTCGGCCCGTTACCACTCAGACTGGCTCAATATGATGTATCCACGCCTCCGCCTAGCGCGTAATCTATTAAAAGATAATGGAGCCATTTTTATTTCTATAGATGAAAATGAATACTCTAATCTTAAGCAAATGCTTGATGAAATATTTGGTGAGGGCACTTTTATAGAAAATATAGTTTGGGATAAAAAATCATCAGCTAAAGGAGTCCCTCCTACAACTATGATGGCTGGAGTTCATGAATATATCTTAGTATTTCAGAAGAAAAAAGATTTCAAATTTTTAGGAGAAAAGCGAAAAGAAAGTGATTTTTCTAATCCAGATAATGATCCTAGAGGTTTATGGAGAAATACTAATATCAAATCGACAACAAGTTCTAAAGAATTTACAATTATTGATCCAGAAACTGGAATATCGTACACAGATACTTGGGCATTTAGTGAAAAAGAATTAAATCGTCTTATATCAGAAAGATATATAATATTTCCCAAAAATCCAAATGGTCAAGTAAGACGAAAAGAGTTTATGAATGAATTGCAGAATGAAAATAAAGCTATAAAATCTAGTTTTGGCTTATTTGATGGACAAACTAATACGGAATATGTAAAAAAATTATTTGGTATTGATAAACTATTTAGTAATCCTAAGCCTATAAATTTATTAAAGTATTTAATAAGTGTAACCTTGTCCAAAGACAATAGTTCAGTATTGGATTTCTTCGGTGGTTCTGGTACTACGGCAGACGCAGTTATGCAATTGAATGCGGAAGATGGTGGAAATCGTAAGTTTATCCTGTGTACGTTGGATGAAGAAGTAGCTGATAAGTCTGCTGCTAAAGAAGCAGGTTATCAAACCATTGACCAAATTTCACGTGAGCGGATTCGTCGTGCTGCTGCCAAGATTCAGGAGGAGCATCCTGAGTTGGTTGGCAAGCAAGACTTTGGATTTAAGGCTTACAAACTAGATTCTTCTAATTTCAAAGATGTTTCAGCTCGACCAGATCAATTTATCCAAGGAGAACTTTTTGATAGTGTATCCAATATCAAGGAAGGACGTACTGGCCTCGACTTACTTTTCCAAGTTATGCTGACATGGGGAATGGAATTGTCACTAGCTATTGATCTGGAGAAAGTAGCAGGAGCGGAAGTCTATGATGTAGATCAAGGATCACTCATGGCTTGTTTTGAAGATGAAATATCAGAAGAAGTCATCCGTCATATCGCTCAAGCACAACCACTCCGTGCTGTTTTCCGAGATAGCTCATTTGGCAATTCAGCAGATAAGATTAACGTAAGTGAAATCTTCAAAGAATTATCACCTCATACAAAAGTGAAGGTGGTGTAGACTATGAGTTTTAATAAAAATGTCAAAAATAGCAAAAATAGTAATCTTGATAAGCTTGATGAAATGATTCAAGATGAAATTAGAAAACTAAAAATTGTTAGGCGAGCTCGTATTTTGGCTAGTGAACGACTTGGGGGATATGCTAGTAAGTGGGACATGTATTTACTTTTGATGGCTATTTTATCTAGTGCCTTATTAGTTATTTCATTGATAGTTCCAAATGAAGGTTTGATAAAAAAAGTGGTTTCAGGATGTTTTTCTATGTATACAGTTATCATTCAATATTATGTGTCCACATTAAACTATAGAGAACGTGCTTTGAAATTCCATTATCACCATATAGAAATTAATAAACTTAAAGAATCACTTCAATGGTTATCTCTACAAGGTTATAATTTTAAAAAGAAGAATGCTAAATTTAAAGTTATAGTAGAAAAATATAATCTTATTCTTCAGCAACAGGAAAATCATAGTGAGTACGATTATCATAGAGCAAAGTGTAAAGAAATTCGACAGTTAGATTTTAGTATGGATAATATTTTTGTAAATATCCAACCGATTGTTATTATCTTATTTATTCTTAGTTATTTGTTCTTGGGAGGTATTTGCAATGAGATTACAATTTAAAAAACAACAATTCCAGTTGGATGCGGTGAGTGCTATTGCAGATTTATTTCAAGGGCAAGCCAAACATACTGGAGTTCAGTATATGGCAGATCCAGGTCGTCTCAAGTCAGATGAGGTGGACTTAATTCTGGATGCTTATCGCAATGCACCGATTCAATTGAGTCAAGCAAGTATACGAGAAAATGTTCATACTATGCAAACTCGCTATGGTTTACGTCCTTCTGATAGTCTTTCTATTGATATGATTGCTGGTCGTGAAGCTTATAATTTTTCAATAGAGATGGAGACGGGAACAGGGAAGACCTATACTTATATTCGTACAATTATGGAGTTGAATAAACGCTATGGCTGGCTTAAATTTGTGATTGTCGTTCCAAGTGTAGCTATTCGTGAAGGCGTTCTCAAGTCTCTACAGATCATGTCAAGTCACTTTCAGATGGAGTATGGTAAACAACCACGCTATTTTGTCTATGACTCCTCCCGTCTAGGAGATCTAGATAGTTTTGCTAACTCGTCGGACCTCCAAATCATGGTCATCAACTCCCAGGCTTTTAATACAAAAGGGAAAGTTGCGAATCGCATTCATGAAGAGCAGGAAAGTTTTCGTTGGCGTCGCCCAATTGATGTATTAGCAGCCATGAACCCAATCATGATTATTGATGAACCTCAGTCTGTTGAAGGGAAACAAACCAAGGAAAGACTAAAAGATTTCAAGCCATTGTTTACGCTACGTTATTCGGCTACCCATAAAGAAAAACATGATATGGTTTATAGATTGGATGCCATGGATGCTTACAATCAAAAGTTAGTGAAGAAGATTGCGGTTAAGGCTATTGAGCAAACTGGGACGACTGGGACACAAGGCTATCTTTATCTACAAGAAATCATTCCACAAAAAACAGGAGCACCCAAAGCAAAAATTGAGTTTGAAGTAAAAATGCAGTCAGGTGTTAAGAGGAAATTGAAGGTAGTGGAAGAACCCTTTGATTTGTACGCTGAATCAGGGAATTTATCTGCTTATAAAGGAATGACCCTTAGTCACTTTGATGCAAGAGAGAACAAACTTCAAGTTGGTGTGACGCAAGAACTTCATGTCGGTGAAGTGATAGGGGAAGTGGATGAGTCGAGCATCAGAAGAATTCAAATCCGAGAGACTATAAAAAGTCATATCGAAAAGGAAAGTAAACTGTACAATCGAAGAATTAAAGTATTATCCCTATTTTTCATCGATGAAGTAGCCAAGTATAAGCAATATGATGAACATAATGATGCCTATAATGGTGAATATGCTCAGATTTTTGAAGAGGAATACCGAAATCAAGTAAACCAGTTTATCCAAACACAGGAACCAACTCCTTATCGTCGATATTTGGAGGCTAATCTTGAGGGAAATTCAGTTCATGCCGGTTACTTTTCGGTAGATAAAGTGAAGAAGTCAGATAAGACCATTTTTGTGGACTATAAATCTGCCAGTGAAAAGAAGAACAATCTTTCAAATGACATTGATGCCTATGACTTGATTATGAAGGACAAGGAGCGTTTATTGAGCTTTGAAGAGCCAGTTCGTTTCCTCTTTTCTCACTCAGCTCTAAAAGAGGGATGGGATAATCCTAATGTCTTTCAAATTTGTACGCTGAAGCAATCTTCAGCGGAGACTCGTAAACGTCAAGAAATTGGTCGTGGTATGCGTTTAGCAGTTGACCAAAACGGAATTCGTCAGGATTTTGAACTCTTAGGAAATGATGTTCATGAAATCAATAAACTGACAGTAATTGCAAATGAAAGTTATGATCAATTTGCTCGAAGTCTACAAGAAGAAATCAAAGAACTCTTAGCAGATCGTCCTGCAAAAGTGGATGTTACTCTCTTTACGAATAAAGTTCTAACCAATCAAGAAGGACAAACAATACGTATTACCAAGGAACAAGCAGATTCGATTCATTTTGATTTAATTCGACAAGGCTATATAGATCGTGAAGGACAATTAACTACAGAATATTTTGTTGCAAAAGAAAATCATCAGTTACAACTGTCTGAAACGCTAGCAGGTTATGAGGATAAGCTGGTAGAGATATTGGAGAGCGTTTATCATGCTGGACAGTATGAAATTGAAAATGCCAATCATTCAGTCATTCAGTTCTCAAATGAGGTCAATCAAGAAAATATTGCTCGAAAAGAATTCTTAAATCTCTGGAAGCAAATCAATCGAAAGACCAGTTACCAAGTAGAATTTGATGATGCGGAGTTGGTAAAACATTCGGTTGACTATATCAATGAGAAATTAGTCGTTAGCAAACCAAGCTTTCATATAACTCAAGCAAGCGCTACTGAAATGAGTAAGGAAGAAGGACTCCTTCTGACAGTGGCTGAGAATGATCGCCAACAAGAGTATCTAACTGGTTCGCAGATTATGACCAAATATGATTTACTAGGGGAGATTGCTGATCAGACTGGTTTAACTCGTAAGTTGGTTGCGGAAATATTAAGTAAAATCTATGTCTGCCAATTTGACAAGTTTAAACAAAATCCAGAAGAGTTTATTCTTAAGGTTTCAAAACTAATTAATGAACAAAAAGCAAGTCAAATTATCAAGCATATTCAGTATAATGTGTTAAATGAAGAGTATGACATGGACTTGTTTTATGATAATCCTGAAACTGCTAACAGATCAGATAATCACTTACTTGAATCCAAAAAAGGGATTTACAATTTTGTAAAAGTTGATTCAAATACGGAGAAGACCTTTAAAGAATCTTTGGAACAATACGAGGATGTTCGTGTTTATGTGAAGTTACCAGGGAAGTTCAGTATTGCTACTCCGCTTGGAAACTATAACCCTGACTGGGCAATTGCCTTCCGTGAAGGTAGTGTCAAACATATCTATTTTGTTGCAGAAACGAAAGGCTCTATGTCTAGTCTTCAATTAAAACAAGCTGAGCAAGCAAAAATTGCATGTGCGCGTGCTCACTTTAAAGCGTTAGCTCAAGCTGGATTGATTAATGACCAGCACATCTATGATGTGGTTTCTAGCTATGAGGAATTATTAAATATTGTAAGATAGAGAGGAAAAAGAAATGGAATTTGTTGTATATCGTAAGGGAAGAGAAGTAGCTATTTTTCAACGTAGAAGTGATGCTGAGAGATATGTGCGCTCTAAAACAGGATTTTTTGGTGAACCAGATGCTTACTATCAGATCGAACAAAGAGGTTGTTACCTGACAGAAGCAGCTGTAACTTACAAGGGATTAGCAGATGACTGTGATGAATTGATGACTTTGCGAAAATTCAGGGATTCTTATCTAGCTTTTCAAGATGGTGGTCAGGAGGAAATTGAATCCTACTATAAGATGGCTCCTCAGATTGTTGCCAAATTAGAGGAACATCCAAATCGTGAGGAAATACTAGAGTCTATCTGGGTAGAACTTGTCTTACCTTGTGTTTCCTTAATTAAAGCAGGAGAGGATCAAGCTTGCCATCAATTGTATAAAACATATACACTAGAATTGTCTCAAAAAGTGGTCCAATAAAACGAGTAGAGTATAGGAAAAGAGTTCGGGTCCTCGCTAACTTGTATAGTGAAGAGGAACCCGAATTCTATTTAGATTCCCAATATCAAAACAAACGTATCAAGCTAATCACAAATAGCACTTATTTGGAAGATTTTGAAGATTGGGATGACAATATCACAAAGGAAGCCAATTTCATGGAATGGCTTAGCCAAATGGTAGGACACTAAGGGGGGGATTTTTATCCCTTGGGATTTAAGGAAACATAAAAGAGAAAGAGAGATAAAAGACTAACATGAAAAGAGATAATGGCGATTATAATTTGTTTAAATTTGTCGGGATTGGAGCAATATTGTTTTGTCTATTTATGATTATAGGGTCAAGGTTTGTCACTGTTGGTCTAGAAGAACCTAAACCAGTACAAAAAGAACCATCAGAATACTTAAAGCAAGAGATACAGTTGGAAGATGCTAAAATACTTGGAAAGTTTTGGAATGATAAAGGGCATTTTATTGTGGTGTATAGAGATACTACAAAAGCCCCTGAAATCGTTGAGGTTGATGCTTCTGAGTGGGAGCTTATGGAAGTAGGTGTAAACTTTGTGACTGTTGGTGTAGGTAGCAAGGAAGAGACTAAAACAGTACAAAGGGAAAGCCCAACAAGTCAAGAAAGCAAGTTGCGTACTGATTTACATGATGGTACTATTTTAGGTAAGTTCTGGAACAGCAAAGGTCACTTTGTGGTAGTATATGATGAGGACACAAAAGCCCCTAAAATCTTCCCTGTTGATGTTAAAGAATGGGAGACTATGAGAGTAGGGGAAACATATTAAACAGAGTTAGAGGACTATAAACAGCCTTCTAGGGGGATGTTAGAAAGAAAGATAAAAGATAACATGAAAAGAGATAATGGCGATTATAATTTGTTTAAATTTGTGGGGATTGGAGCAATATTGTTTTGTCTATTTATGATTATAGGGTCAAGGTTTGTCACTGTTGGTCTAGAAGAACCTAAACCAGTACAAAAAGAACCATCAGAATACTTAAAGCAAGAGATACAGTTGGAAGATGCTAAAATACTTGGAAAGTTTTGGAATGATAAAGGGCATTTTATTGTGGTGTATAGAGATACTACAAAAGCCCCTGAAATCGTTGAGGTTGATGCTTCTGAGTGGGAGCTTATGGAAGTAGGTGTAAACTTTGTGACTGTTGGTGTAGGTAGCAAGGAAGAGACTAAAACAGTACAAAGGGAAAGCCTTGGATTTCAAGAAAGCAAGTTAAGGGCAAAATTAGAAGATGCTACTATTTTAGGCAAGTTCTGGAATAGTAAAGGTCACTTTATTGTAGTATATAATGGTACTACAAAAGCCCCAGAGGTGCTCAAGGTTGAGCTTAATGAGTGGGAGCTTATGGATGTAGGGGAACTATATTAAAACGCTGTAGAAATCATACACTCACTTTTAAATATCAAAAAATGAGCACTTCCGTAATTGGAAATGCTCGTTTTTTGATGTGTTTAGACTCTTATACTCAATGAAAATCAAAGAGCAAACTAGGAAACTAGCCGCAGGTTGCTCAAAACACTGTTTTGAGGTTGTGGATAGAACTGACGAAGTCAGTAACCATATCTACGGCAAGGCGACGTTGACGTGGTTTGAAGAGATTTTCGAAGAGTATTAGTCTTTATTTTCGTATGGCAAGATTAAGTTCAAGATGATTCCTGTCATGGCTGATAGGGCAGTTCCTGAAAGGGTAACTGGACCGAGTTTAAGGATAGCTCCTCCAAGTCCAAGGACCAACATAGCACTTGCGATGATTAGGTTACGCATTTGACTGAAGTCTACACGTTCTTTGATCAAGACTTTCAAACCGTTGCTGGCAATAACTCCATAGAGAAGGATTGACATACCACCAAGTACAGTTGACAAAGAGCCAAAAAAGGAACCAAAATGGTTCCTAAAACTATTATTAATTACTTGCGCCAGATGTAGCGTCTGCGCCACCACCGTGGCCTCCAGCATCACCTGAATCAGAAGCTCCAGATGTGGCATCTGTGCCACCGTGACCTCCAGCAGGAGCTGCAGTATTTCCACCGACTAGACGTTGACCAGTCGTATTGAGGTACCAGTCAAGCCATGGTTGGAAATTAAAGATAATCTCATTAATTCCAGCATATGAACCATCTGGATAGTACATTGCTTGGTAATTATGGGTATTAATAACACCTTCAGGTGTTCCCGGCACAATTGTACGGACATATTCTTGATCCCCGTTACGCAATACGCCGACAACCCATTCAACGTTTTTCATTCTAGAATCTGGCAATGTACCGTGTACTGTTCCTAATCTATTTCCTGATTGAGCACGTACACGTTTACCAAACATTGTATCTGGATCTTGGTGGGCGTTATTAAAGTACAAGAATTGATTATTATCATCTGCAAATGTCAACTCAAATGGCATTGCTTTCAAGAACATGTCAATTTGGTTAACTGTCAAGATACCGTGGTCTAATTTAACGTAAGTATCTCCAGAAACAGCTCCAACAAGCTCAGCTGCTTTTTCTACCCATTCAGGATCGTCTGGATCAACACCTTGAATGGTAGTTGCAATTGAATTTGTACAATATAAATCTTCTGGTGCAATTGGTTTTGGTTTTTTCAATTTTGAAACGACTCCCACATATTTTACAAAGTTGTCTAAACATGTTTCAAGGAAATTAATAGTTCCTTCATTTGTGATATTTCCATTAACATCAAAAGCCTCTTTAGCTTTACCAAGAAGGAATTCATTTCCTGGAAGTGTGTAGGCATTGACACCTGGAGCGTCAAGAATCTTACGAAGGTGAACTTGGGCACGAGAAGTACCTTGGTCGTAGTAAGAAGCTCCCACAATCATGACTGGTTTGTTTTCAAATGGATGAACTTCGTATGAAAGCCATTCAAGAACAGATTTTAGGGAAGCTGAGATTGTATGGTTGTGCTCAGGAGTAGCGATAATGACACCATCAGCACGAGTAATTCTGTTATACAAGAGACGCAATTGGAAACTTTCATCCCATTTTTCGTCTTGGTTAAACATTGGAACTTCATCAATTTCGAGGACTTCTAATTCAAATTTGAGTTTGAAGTGACGACGGATGAATTCCAAGAGTTTACGGTTATATGATTGATCGTAGTTTGATCCTACAAGTCCAACAAATTTCATTCTTTTTGGTCTCCTATCTTACAAATTTTCCCAGTCAAAGTCTTCAGCATCTTTGCGAAGTAGGGCTTGTGCGTTGCGCAATTTTTCTGTAATTTTTACAAAGATACGGAAGTCGTCAAAAGTGGCATCCAGTTTTTTAATAACATCAAGATCTACTAGATCTCCACTTGGATTAAAGGCTTGAAGAGAATGTGAAAGCAAGAATTCATCAGGAAGGACACTTGCTTTGATTTCTGGAGCATTCAAGATTTGGCGAAGTTGCATTTGAGCACGTGATGAACCAAGAGTACCGTAAGAAGCACCTGTAATCATGATTGGTTTGTTCAAGAGTGGGTAAATACCATAAGACAACCAAGCAAGAGCGCTCATCAAAACAGCTGGGATAGAGTGGTCATACTCAGGAGTACCGATAATAACGCCATCTGCCTCTTCAATTTTAGCAGCAATTTCCAAAATTTCAGCAGGTACTTGCTTGTCAGCTGGTTTATTGAAGACAGGAATGTCTTTGATTTCAACAAGTTCAATTTCAGCTTTTTCAGCAAAGTGTTTTTGCATGTATTGAAGCAATTGGCGGTTTGTAGAACGTTTTGAATTTGTTCCAACAATAGCAATAAGTTTTAACATGAGATTTCCTTTCTCTTTTTACATAATACGATTTTAAAACTCCATTGAAACATTTATTTCTATAGAGTAGGAATTCCTGAAGAACAGCTTAGGTGACCTTCTTTATCGATGAGGATAGCTTCGATTCCCTCCAAACTTTCGACTTGCCAGAGGATAGAAGCAGGTCTTTCTCCAAAGAGTCGAGTTGTCCAGATTTCACCATCAACTGATTTATCAGATATGATTGTTAGACTCGCTAGCTCCGTTTCAACAGGATATCCTGTCTGACTGTCAAAAATGTGATGGTAATCTTTTCCATCGACTGTCAGGTGACGTTCATAAATGCCTGAAGTCACGACAGATTGATTGACAACAGGGATAGTCATTAAGTGATTTCCCCTAGGATTGGCTGGGTCTTGGATCCCGATTTGCCAAGGCTGATTTCCTCTTGCCTGATTTTTTCCAATGGTCAGGATATTCCCTCCCAGATTGATCAAGGCAGATGTCACTCCCTCTTCTCTAAGAAATTGGGCAACCTTATCCGCACTATAACCCTTGGCTAAACAACCAAGATCGATCTTCATTCCTTTCTGTTTTAAAAACACAGTGGAAGTAGAAGAATCTAACTCGATATAATGAGGATTGATTAAAGGGAGCACCGATTCAATTTCTTGAGGTTGGGCAACTTTGGCATCTGAAAAACCGATGCGCCAGGTTTGAATTAAGGGACCAATACTGATGTTGAGATGGCTAGAGGGCGCTAAGCTATGCTCTAACCCAAGTGAAATCAGTTCAAACAGGTCTGGATGAACCTTGACGGGGGCTATTCCAGCTTGATAATTGATTTCCATCAACTCAGATTCTTGACTATTGGCATTGAAGCGGTATTCTAGCTCTCTGAGTAAATCAAAGGATTTCTGGAGCAAGATATCTGCTCGCTCATCCACTAATGAAATAGTGATAGTGGTTCCCATTAGGCGTTCAGAATGTGAACTAAGAGGCAAGCTACCAACTCCTTTCTCTTATGAAAAGAAGGTTGAAATATAGTAAATTTATGAAAAATGAACCCCTTACATTTTCTTTCCATGATACTAGCATACCATAAAGTCAGCGTTTTCACAAATAAAATTTGTAAAGATGTCAAGAAATATGCTCAAGAAATGAAGAAAAATTGCAAGAATCCGTGTTAAGATACAGATTATTTACAATTTTTTACAAAAAAACAGGAAAAATCAGCCAAACTCTTGTAAACGCTAACAGTAAATGTTATACTAGTAGGGTAAATTTAGAATGAAGGTAGGAAATTTTTTATGAGTAAAATCGTTGTAGTCGGTGCTAACCACGCTGGTACAGCATGTATCAATACCATGTTGGATAATTTTGGAAATGAGAACGAAATTGTTGTATTTGACCAAAACTCTAACATCTCTTTCCTAGGATGTGGAATGGCTCTTTGGATTGG